>NZ_JAMQKA010000003.1:240452-256324 GCF_031569985.1 Aliifodinibius sp. S!AR15-10
CTATAGGAAACAATAACATAACTGGTAATTTCCCTTCAAGCGGCTGGCCTAATTTTTGGGATTTACGCCATTTTGATGCCGATAATAATGGCATAACGGGTAGCATATCTTGTGAGTTCTGGCAAAGAGTAGATAATACAGATCTAAAATGGGTTGATTTAAGCTATAATAACTTTGACGGAAATGCTACAAGTTGTAAGGATAATGTGCAGGGTCATAGCTCTCTTACTATTCGGGTGGGAGGCAATAACTTTTAACCCTGAGAATTAAAGTGGCACTCTATTCAGATATGAGCTTTTTGTTAATTCTTTTGAAGAATATAAAGATAGCTTTTAAGCGACCTGTTTTATTAAAGTTAACTTATTCACTTTGTTCAATTGGCATAACTCTTGCTAGATAAATAATTAGTAAATAAGTATGTGAAGTTTGATAATAAATAGATGAAAAAGGATAAATCTATAAATGTAATTTATATTGCAGGTAATGGTCATTCCGGCTCAACGTTATTGGATATTATCCTGGGATCAAATGATGAGTGCTTTAGTGCTGGAGAGTTAAAAGCCATCACGCGGGATACTATAATGCAAGAATATTGTTCTTGTAAAAAGATAATTTCTGATTGTGAGGTATGGTCCGAAGTTATCCAATTATGGCAGGCCAACTGTGAGGTAGACTACCAGCAATATCAAAATCTTCGTTTACGTTTTGAACGGAATAAGTCAACTTTACGTACCCTTTTTAATCGTATGTGGCCATCAAATGATTTTGATAAATATTGTGAGGCAACGCTGCAATTATTTCAGGCACTAAGAAAAGTAACGGGAAAATCTGTAATAATAGATTCTTCGAAGTCACCACAACGTATTGCAGTTTTATCAAGAATTGTTGATTTACGGGTTATCCATCTTTGCCGAGACTTCACAGGAGTTTTAAACTCAGCTAAAAAGTCATCGTCCAAGGATATCAAAGCCGGAATTGAAAAAGATAATCCCGCAAGTAGAACTTGGAAAGTAGTGGTTGACTGGATTGTAACAAATATTGCTACTGAAATTTTTTGTATAGGGGTAAATTCAAGTAAGGTTTTTTATAAAAACTATGTTCATAATCCGGAGTCTTTACGTGGGATACACCCCCTAATGGATCAGATAAATGGGAAAGAATCATTTTCGACTTCTCACATGCTGGCTGGTAACATTATTCGTTTAAAAAAAGATTTAAAAATAAATCCTAATGTGGGTTTCCAATATAAGCGTTTAAATAATAACCAACGGGCTTTAGCCAAGGTGATGGATAAGCTGTTTGCATATTGGACTTGATTTAAATGCTTCTTGACACTAGGTGATTAAATGCTGTCGAGGGGTATTGGTGCCCAATATTTACTATCTACGTACCTTAGAATATTTGCTTTCCAGTTACACACACCGAATGATCACAACAGTGCTACTGCAAGTCTCCTTTCAGCCTATAAAATCACTTCAGCTATATATTGTATAAAACGGGCTAGATAATACCTGTCACCATGGTAAAATTGAGTAATATTTACTCGGTCAGCTGAGTAAATATTACTCAACTTTGAGTTGGATTGATCTATGATCATTTTCGAAATAGCTCTACTCAGAGGAATTATAAATCACCAATAAGGTTATAGAGGCCTAAATTACGTTCTAAATAATATCCGCGCAAATTGTTAAAAATACGGGTTTTCTTAATTGGCATAACTCTTGTAATACTTTTAAAGTAAAGCTTTTTGGTTTTCAGGAACTCGTCAAAACAGGTATTAGAAACATAGTTTAAACGATTTCCGCGAATGACAACCATCAAGAAGGAGTTGGGCGATTGATTAAGACAAAGCATCATGACCAGCTTATTAAAAAATATAAATAACCAGAGATGGATGGAGATTGGTAATAACAAAAGAACTATTTGCCATATGATGCAGTAAATACCTGAAACCTGTCAATATCTGGAATAATGAAAAAATTATGTGTGGTATAGCTGGATTAGTTTCTAAAAAAAATATCGAGGAGTCAGAATTTGCTTCTTTTAGAGAGGCCTCAAAACTGATGAACCACCGGGGACCTGACTTCAATGACAGTTTACTGTTCCGGAACTGTCTTCTTATCCATTACCGGTTAAGTATTATGGATCTTGACCCCAGGTCAAATCAGCCTTTCGCATCAAACAACAGTGATTATATATGTTCCTATAATGGAGAAATTTATAATTACAAAGAGCTTAAAAGTAAATATTCTATCCCAACCCGGACGACCTCGGACACGGAGGTGATGTTGGAAACATTTGCCAAGCACTCCTATTCAGTTGTGCCAGAATGGAATGGTATTTTTGCTTTGGGAATATTGCACAAAAGCGGCGAAAAATTATATTTGATCAGAGACCGGTTTGGGATTAAGCCCTTATACTACTTTGAAAATGAAGATTATTTCGCTTTTGCCTCTGAAGCGAAGGTGTTGTACAAGTGGCTGGAGTCTTTTGAAATAGACAGGCAGGGATTGGCGGAGTACCTTTGGTATGGCAATACTATTTCTGAACATACCTTTGTGAAGGGAGTAAAGAAACTGGAACCGGCTACTGTTTTAACATTTGATCTGAAGAAAGGGGATGTAATATCACAAAAAAAATATTGGACCCTGCCAACGACCAACGGTTACTCAAAACACTATGAAGATCCTGCAAAAGATGTACGTAATCTATTGGAATCAGCAGTCAAAAGACAGCTGATGAGTGATGTTCCATTAGGGGTGCTGCTTAGCGGAGGAATAGATTCTTCGGCCATTGTTGCATTTGCATCACGCCATTACAACAATCTCGATACTTATTCTATTGAATACGATTTTAATATCGGTGGAAAAAGTGAGTTGGAAAATGCTGCATTGGTTGCAAATAAATTTGGCACCAATCACCATGAGTTAAAAGCCAGCTCAGAGGATATTGCTGATATTTTCAGCGATCTTGTTTTTCAATATGATGAGCCATTTTCAGATACAGCCAATATCCCTCTCTACCTATTGGCGAAGGAGTGCAGTAGAGATAAAAAAGTGATATTACAAGGGGATGGTGGGGATGAGTTCTTTGGAGGTTACCGGAGATACAATGTTCTCGATTGGTTACATTTTTGGAAATTAATATCAACCATTTCTCACCCCTTTATTCCTTCAAATAATAAGTGGGCACTTCGTATGAAGAGAATATCTCACATTCTTAACCAAAAGGACGATGCTATGAAAATGGCATTCTACCTGACTGAGGAGGTACCATATGAATCACCTGTTGAAATCATAAAAAAAGATTTCCGAAAAGAGATGAATGCTCATGATCCTTTCCAAATTTATAAAGAATTCAACTCAGCACATGAACATTTAGATATTGTTCAAAGGATGCTATATGCTGACGTTAAAATAAAACTGAATCACTCTTACCTGGAAAAGGTTGATAAAGCGACAATGCTTTGCAGCCTTGAAGCAAGGGTTCCCTATTTGGATAATGATCTTACTCAGTTTATGCTGAGTTTACCTTCTTCCCAAAAAGTCCGTAATGGGAATAAGAAATACCTTCTCCGAAAAGCACTACGTGGAATTGTGCCTGACAGGATATTGGACGGCAAGAAGAGGGGATTTGGTGTACCTTATAAACAATGGTTAAAAGAAGGATTATTCGATTTTGCCTATAGTACATTTAATGATACGAAAGAAGAGCATATCTTAGATAAAAATTTACTTAAAAAGCTATTATTAAAACATAAAAGTGATGAAGGGAATTATGGACCATTATTATGGAAGGCGCTGGTACTTTCTCATTGGCTAAGCATTTATAGAAATAAAATCAGGTTATGATTTAAACTTAGATTAAACCATTGAGATGAGCAGAAGAAAGAAAATTTGCCTGGTTATTCCATCACTTGGTTCCGGAGGTATGGAAAGGGTTATGTCAATTTTAGCGGAATATTTTGATAAAAAAAAGAAATCAGAAGTTCATTTGGTACTATATGGAAGAGAAAGAGATGTTTTTTATAGTATCCCGGAGACTGTGGTAGTACATAAACCTAACTTTAAATTTGAAAATTCTAAACGAACCTGGCACACTTTTAAAACTCTTTTCTTTTTGAGGAATTGTATTCGTTCCATTGAGCCACATTCTATCCTCAGTTTTGGTGAGTATTGGAATAATCTTTTCCTATTGTCTTCGATTGGACTTAATATACCAAAATACGTTGCTGACAGGGCAGAGCCGGGACTTGAAAAGGGTAAATTCCAAGAATTTTTATGTAGATGGCTCTACCCACAAGCAGCAGGTGTAGTAGTGCAAACAAGGGTTGCAAAAAAAATATATGAAGATAAATATAAGTGGACTGAGATTTCGGTTATTGGTAATCCAGTTAATAAAATGAAATCAGAAAAAGAAGTTCAAAAAGAAAATGCAATTTTATCTGTAGGCAGGCTCGTAGATACAAAAAATTTTGATTTATTGATAAGAATATTTCATCGGCTAAAGGTCCCTGACTGGAAACTTTACATTGTGGGGGGGAATTCTCAGAAGCAAAACGGAATGAAAAAATTAGAACAGTTAATCACTGAACTTAATCTAGAAGATAAAGTGCTTTTAATGGGAACAGTACCACATGTAGAGGAATTTTATCAAAAAAGCAAAATCTTCGCCTTTACATCCAGTTCGGAAGGATTTCCAAATGTACTTGCCGAAGCGATGGCTAGTGGTCTTCCAGTGATTTCATTCGATTGTATAGCCGGTCCCTCTGAACTAATTGATGATGGAGAAAATGGATTCTTAATTCCACTCTTTGACACAGAAACATTTGAAGAAAAACTACGAAGGTTAGTTAAAGATCCTGAATTACGGAAAAGGATGGGCTGTAACTCCCAAAAACTGATTGAAAACTATTCCATCGAAACGATAGGGGAAAAGTTTTATTCATTAATTACGCAATAATTAATATGAACATCATAATCAATGTCAGTTCTATCTATAAGGGAGGGGCAGAGCAGGTAGCCCATTCATTCATCAATGAATGTAAAGAAATTCCGGGACACGAGTATCACATATTTTTGTGTGAAAATATCCTGAGTCTGCTCGATGTAGAAACCTTTTCAGATAATTTCTATTTCCACAAGCTTGCAAAGCGCCCCGGATCAAGTATATACAATTTGTATAAATCGCTCAGATATTACGACGATTTGGAGAAAAAAATTAAACCTGATTTCGTCATTTCTACCGGGGGGCACGGTTACTGGAAACCCAGTGCACCAATCGTAACTGCTTTCAATATACCTCATTATCTCTACCCCGAATCGCCCTATTTTCAAAAAATTCCCTTTGAGAAAAAGATTTACTGGGAGCTTAAAAAAAGGTTTGACTTATCCTTTTACAAGAAATCTGATGCCATTGTTGTACAAACTGACGATGTAAAAGAGCGGGTGAAAAAGCTGCTTCCGAAGGCGAGAGTATTCACAGTTTCCAACACGGTAAACGGCGCATTTCTTGATCCCAAGTGCAAGGCAAGAAAACTGCTCGAAAGAGAAGAAAATGAAGTGCGTTTATTAACGGTCAGTGCCAACTACCCGCACAAAAACCTGGAGATTATTAAAAGCGTACTGGATGAACTTTTTTACGACGATGTTTATAACATACGATTTGTATTAACTCTTCCCGAGAAAGTGTTTGAAGCCAATTTTGCCGAGCAAAAATACCAAGAGAACATAATCAATGTTGGGCCGGTACATATTGATGAGTGCCCCTCTTTGTACGGCGAATGTGATGTAATGTTCTTACCGACGCTGCTGGAATGTTTTTCTGCTTCTTATGTGGAAGCGATGGCTATGAAAAAGCCTATCTTGACATCGGATCTTGGTTTTGCTCATACTATTTGCAAGGAGGCGGCAAGATATTTTGATCCGGTAGATGGCCGGGATATTGCAAATAAAATTATGGAATTGGTGAACACCCCTTCGCTCCAGGATAAACTAATTCAAAGGGGGACAAGTATTTATAATTCTATCAACACCCCACGGGAACGTGCATTATCGTTTCTAAAAATAGGAGAGGACCTGCTGAAAAATGTATGAACGCGCATTAAAACTGTTTAAAGGGGGGGCAAAACCCTATGTCATTGCGAATGGAGCAAATGAAATGATCCCGACAGCTGTCGGGAGGCAATCTCCATTTGTGTGGGGATCGCTACGCCCCGAAATCCGCCAGCTGGCGGACGCGATGACAATTCCCAATGGTGTAGTTTTGCAAAGGCCTCTTAAAGGATATGACAGATGTAATGATTTTATTGAATTTATTTAAGAATGTAATTTATTAAAAACTGAATGACTGTGAGTAATTTAAAGGTTAGCATTATTACTATTTGTCACAACAATGAAAATGATATAAGAGATACAATTGAATCTGTTAAAAATCAGAGTTATGACAATATTGAGTATATCATAGTTGATGGGGCATCTTCAGACAAAACTTTGAAAATTGTAAATGAATATGCTGAATTTATTGATAAAATTATATCTGAACCTGATGATGGCATCTATGATGCAATTAATAAAGGTATTATCAATTCGAAAGGAGATATTTTTGGATTAATACATGCTGGAGATCAATTATTTGATAAGGATGTTATTCAAAAAATTGTTAACAATTTTGAAGAAAATAATATTGATGCGTCTTATGGACACAGTGTAATAATCAAAAGTAATGGTACCATAATACGGGTAAATAAAAGCCCCGAATATAATAAATCACTGTTCAAGATTGGATGGATGCCGTCACACCAAAGTATCTATTTGAAAAGAGATCTTATTGAAAAGTTCGGACTATATCGAACGGATCTGGGTGGAAGCGGAGATTACGAATTTGTTTTAAGGTATTTTTATTTTAATAAGATAAGGGTAAAAAGGCTTGATGAATTTATTTTAAAGTTTGCAATCGGCGGAACGAGCACCAGCAACTATCATAAAATTTTCAGTGCTCAAAGATTACAAGTTAAGTGTTGGGCTATTAATGGAGAGAAGCCTCCGTTTTATATGGTACCTTTAAAACTTTCTCGAAAAGTTGTGCAATTTACAATGGCTTTATGGTTCAATTTAACAAAGAAATATGAAACAGAGTAAATCTTATAAATTACTAAAGTCTCTTGGGTTAAATTTTTCAGAAGAAGAATATGGAACTGTCAGTTTCTTCGATGTAATTAAAAAAACATTTCAAAGATTGAAGAATGCTTTTTTAATCCAACATGGATTGAATTTGTTTTTTCTTTCACCCATTAATTCACGCTTAATCAGGCCCAAGGTTTGGAGATGGCTTGGATGCAAAGTTGGTAAAGATGTATATATTGGATATCAAGTACTCCCGGATGGATCTAATCCCTCACTGATAATTGTAGAAGATAAGGTTCATATTGCAAATAGGTGTGTCATTTTATGTCACCAAAGGGATTTATCTGGATATTTTAAGGGAGGTGATTATGCTAAACTTCCTTATAAGAGAGAAAAAGTACATCTAAAAAAAGGATGTCTTATAGGAACAAACAGTGTTGTAATGCCAGGTGTTACGATTGGTGAAGGTGCAATAGTCGGATCTTGTTCACTTGTAACTAAAGATATTCCACCGTGGACGATAGCTTATGGGAGCCCTGCAAAGGTTGTTAAGCATTTAGAACCTGAATAATATAAAATTATGTTACCTCAAATGAGATTTATCAGTTCAAGTGTGGGGCGGACTTTAGTAGTGCAAAAAATTTGTTTCAGAGAATAGATCCTCATACAGAAAGTATACTGGTAGAACTTGTTTAGTACTATAAAAAATAAATTAAATATTTGGATTCGTTATGAGAGAGATGATATGTAAGGGGCTATTTTTCGATGTTCTAACCTATAATTCAGTGAGAAATGATTCGAAAAATTAAATCTTCTTTTACAGTAGATGTTGAGGACGGGGTTAGCCTTGCCATGAGAGATGTTTTTTCTGTGAAATCACGACAAACATCACGGGTTGTTACACTGACAAACAGAATCCTGGAGCTGTTGGGACAATTTAATGTGAAAGGAACATTTTTTATGCTTGGACAAGTAGCAGAAATGTTTCCAGGATTGGTAAAAGATATTGCTGAGGAAGGCCATGAGCTGGGAGTTCACGGGTATGATCACCTGCAATTTCACAGGATGACACGCGAACAGGCTTTTGAAGAGCTAAGCCGTGCTAAAAAGTTAATCGAAGATATTTCTGGAAGAGAGGTCTTCGGCCACCGGGCTCCGGCCTTTTCAATTACACCTGAAACCCAATGGGGATTGGATGTAATTGCTGAAGCAGGATTCACCTACGATAGCAGCATTATGCCCATTAACGGTATCCGCTATGGATGGCCCGGTTTTCGCAAAAATATTCACGTTCTGGAAACCCCCTCTGGCAAAAACCTGATAGAGGCCCCGTTAAGCACAATAAATATTCTGGGTAAAGAAATTCCGGTATGCGGCGGAGGGTATTTACGACTTTTCCCATATTGGTTTACAAAAATGGCGTTTGAGAAAATCCAAAAGGAGCGACCGGTGGTGCTATATTTGCATCCTTATGAATTGGATACCAAAAGCTATCCCGATTACTATTTTGAACAGCTGAAAAAAGCAAACCCTTATAAGAGATATAAGATGAAGTCGATGTGGATCAACAGGAAATCGGTCTATCCCAAACTGTCGAACCTGTTGAAGAATTATGAGTTTGGTAAGATGATCAACCTGGTCGAGTGCGCCACTTCAGAAAACACAAAAATGCTTCATTGACTTACAACTTTTGGAACTGGTGATATGATGAATAGTTTAAAAAGAAAAATAGTATTTAATGCCAAAAATCTTATTGGTTGGAAAACCAAAAGGAAAATTATTGTCATCTCAGTTGACGACTATGGCAATGTTCGGCTTGATTCCCCAAAAGCACGTGAGGCCCTGGATAACGAGGGGCTAAAAATATACAGCCGATTTGATGCATTTGATACCCTGGAAACACGGGCTGATTTAGAAGCGCTATATGAGACATTAACCTCTGTAAAAGATTGCAATGGCAGGCATGCTGTTTTCACTCCTTTTGCACTACCCTGCAATATAAACTTTGAGAAGATGGCTGAGACCGGGTATGAGGAGTATTATTATGAATTATTGCCAGAAACCTTCCAGAAGTTGTCAGCTCTGCAACCAAAGGCCTATGAAGGGGCATGGAAACTATTGCAGGAGGGCATTGAGAAGGGATTGATGGTACCTCAATTTCATGGGCGGGAGCACTTAAATCTTAAGATACTTAAAGAGAAGCTGGCATCAAAAGATCACAATGTGCTTACGGCGTTAAAGAACCGCTCTTATACCAGTATCTCCACAAGCGGGTATAAAACAATTTCACCCATGGCTGCCTTTGAATTTTGGGAATTCGAGGAGAATTCAAAATTTTCTGATTTAATTTCCGAAGGTCTTGAAGCGTTTGAAAAGGTGTATGGATATCGGGCAGAACATTTCAATCCACCGGGTGGGCGTGAACATCCTGTCATTCATAAATCTCTAAAAGAAAATGGTATAAAGTTTCTGGATACGTACTTGTTGAAACAAGAACATCTGGGCAAGGGAGAATACAAGAGAGTATTTAATTACACTGGTAAAAAAAATCATTTGGGACAACTATATTTAGTCCGGAATGTGGTATTTGAACCCACAGAAAATCGTGGTTTAGATTGGGTCTCCTATACACTCAAACAAATTGAGGCAGCCTTTCGCTGGAATAGACCTGCAATTATCAGTTCGCACCGGGTTAACTTTTGTGGGCATATAGACGAAGAGAATCGAAGTAAGGGCTTGTCGGTACTTAAACAACTGCTTACAGAGATTACTGAACGGTGGCCAGATGTGGAATTTATGGCAGCAAATCAACTTGGTGCTTTAATTGAAAAAGGGGAATGAAGGTTCTGATTCTGTATATTATTAGCCAAATTTAATATTACCAAATGGAGAACTAAGTAGATTTTTTAATAACTTAATTAACCATATAAACTGTCTAGGCTATGTTATTTCAAAAGACAAGAGAGAAAGCGTTTTGGATTTATGACAAATTGAGAGATGGGAAAGTAGGAAACCATTTTGAAGACATTTCCTCTATTCTGGACGAGTGGGACGTTGACTCAAAAAGGAAAGTTGAAAAATATCTTATGGACTTGCTAACCCATGCTGTTGAGACCACTCCATATTATGCCAAACTAGACAGCCATTCTGATATTTCTGCATTTCCCATTGTCAATAAAAATCTTATCAGGGATAATTATGAACAATTTGTATCGAAAGCATTTAAAAAAGGAGAACTTCAGCCTGCGGTAACCAGTGGTTCTACCGGAACGCCATTCAAAGTGTTACACAATCGGAACAAAGTATATAGAAATTCTGCTGATACACTGTACTTCGCAAAATTGGCTGGATATGAGCTTGGTCAACGTTTGTACTACCTAAAGATTTGGAATGATGAAAACAAGAAAAGTAAGTTTACTTCATTTACACAAAATATTATCCCAAAAAATGTGTTAGATCAGTCGGATGCTTTTTTTGAGAAATTCGTGCGTGACTTGAATAAAGATAAATCTGCTAAATCTTTTTTAGGCTATTCATCCGCTTTTGAGGCACTCTGCAAATATCTGGACAAAACGGGTAGTAAACGGGTTTCGAGCAATGTTAAGTCCATAATCACCATGTCAGAAGCACTTGATAGCTACACTAAAAATAGCTTGAGAGAATATTTTGGCTGTGAAGTGGTATCAAGGTACTCGAATATTGAGAATGGTATTTTAGCACAGCAAAAAAGGGGAGGGGGACAGGAATTCTACCTAAATTCAGCAAGTTATTTTTTTGAAGTACTCCAGGTAAACAGTGATAAACCCGTACCGGTTGGAAGCCCTGGTAGAATTGTAGTTACAGATCTTTTCAATTACGGCATGCCGATGATTCGCTACGATACAGGTGATATTGGAACGCTTGATCTCAATGATTCCGGAGAGTTTGTATTGTCAAAGGTGGAAGGAAGAAAGATGGACATGATCTACGACACTAAAAAGGAATTGGTTTCATCATTTGTTGTGACAAATAATATGTGGAAATACACAGATATAAAACAGTATCAGTTTGTTCAGGAATCGAGCAATAGCTATTACTTTAAATTAAACCCCAAAGATAAGTTCAATAGGGAAGAAGAACTAATTAACGAATTCAAGACATATTTGGGGGAGAATGCAAAAATACGGGTGGAGTATGTTTCGGAAATTCCTTTGTTAGCTTCTGGCAAAAGAAAAAAAGTAGTTAATAAATGGACCGGTACTGACTAGCCTAACGAGGAGAGACGGCATGTACAGATTATTTTTAAAGAGACTGTTTGATATCGTTATTTCCGTTTTTGTTATGCTCCTCACATCTCCGCTACTGGTATTAATTTTTATTGCACTGATGATTCAAAACAACGGAGAAGTATTCTTTTATCAACGGAGACCCGGATTGAGAGAAAAACCATTTAGCTTAATTAAATTTAAAACCATGACGGATGAGAGAGATGAGAATGGTGAGCTATTACCTGATATTGAAAGGATAACCTTAATAGGTAGTTGGATCCGGGAAATGTCTTTTGATGAATTGCCACAATTGATGAATGTCCTAAAAGGGGACATGAGCTTGATAGGTCCTCGTCCTTTATTATATAAATACATACCTCTTTATTCTGATCAGCAGAGGAGAAGACATGAAGTTAAACCGGGTATTACAGGATGGGCTCAGGTTAATGGCCGAAATTCAATAAGTTGGACCAAAAAATTTGAACTCGATCTGTATTATGTCGAAAATCTTTCATTTACGTTAGACATGAAAATATTGTGGCTGACGGTTTTAAAAGTCCTGAAAAGAGAGGGGATTAACCAATCGGAAACCCGACCAATGAAGCCTTTTAACGGAAACAATTAGGTACAGCATCATTGCCGCTGGGAATTCAGAATTCATAGAAAAAAACATCAAATGGTAACACTTTTGAGAAAAATAGTTTGCAGTAACATAGTGCTTTCTAATCTTTGGTTCTACATGGTAAGAAAAAGGAAAGGCCTGGATATTCATTTCTTCCAGGAAAATACGAATGCATACGTTGATGGATATCCAAGGTCAGGAAATACATTTCTAATTCATCTAATCAAAGAATTGTTACCAGAGGTAAACACTGTTCATCACCTTCATACTGTGGCACCGATTAAAATGGCCTTTTCAAGGAAATTACCGGTATTTATTATAATTCGTCATCCGATGGAATGCATATCTTCAAAATATTTGATGCACTTTGCTACGCGTGGCCAAGAAGTCAGTACTTCAATTGATGATAAATTATTGGACTAGTTTATTTCTGACTATTTATTCTACTATGATTTTGTTTTAAAAAACAAAGATGAAATATCAATAATTCATTCTAAAGATTTGATTAATTCCCCAAAAGATGTCTTAGATAAAATTAAAGATAGATTGAGTAAAAATCGTGTATTTTCTAATGAAGCTCTCTTGGAAGCTGAAGGATCTTATAATGGGATAAGGAGAAATACATTGGACAGTCCTATGCCAAATCCCAAGAAAGAAAATTATAAGGCGCTTGTGAAAGACCATATTATTGAGTCAAAAAATTATTCTAACATCCTGAAATTGTACGAATCAATTATTAGACATTCCCAATAAATATTTATTTAAAAACTCTATTGTATGTTTCTGGTTGGTCTTTTTCACAAATATCGTATTGAAAGAACGGTTTGAATGAAGAAAAAACTTTATATAGTCGGCGCGGGCAGTGTAGGAGGACATGTGGCACTGAACATCGAAGAGTATTCGGAAGAATATGAAGTAGAAGGTTTTTTTGACGACGATCAGGAAAAAATCGGGACTAAACAGTTTGGTTTTCCGGTATTAGGTTCAACCGATGAGGTATTGAAACTAACAAATGCATCTGTTGTAATTGGAATTGCGTTCCCAAAAATTAAACGCAAGATCCTTAAAAAAATATCTAAAAATTACTCTCTACATTTTCCATCTCTTGTTCACAGCAGAGCATGGATTTCTAATGAGGTATCAATTGGGAAAGGATGTATAATTTATCCGGGAACAACTATTAATTTTAGATCCGAAATCGAAAATTTTGTGGTTATAAATGTAAATTGTTCCCTTGGTCACCATACAAGAGTGGGAGCCTATTCAAGTTTTGCTCCCGGAGTGAATACAGGAGGACATACTACCATTGAAGAGGCGGTAGATATAGGGATCGGGGTATCTACAATACAAGATGTACGAATTGGAAAAGATAGTACTATTGGTGGGCAAAGTATGGTTATTCATGATGTAGAACCTGGATCAACGGTTGTTGGAGTACCGGCAAAGTTGATCTCGTAAATGGGATATGAATATGGGTTATATTTTGGGGTGAAATTATTACAAGCACGTGCTTACCGGTTAGGATTCTTTTTCAATCCACCAGGTGGCAACCTCGCTTAGTAGCGGGTATCAGTATTATTTGTTAAAATATAACCTTTAAAAATCTACTAAAACAGAGAGTCGCATAACATCAGTGAAAAATCTGTCTCGTAAAGCTAGATATAGTTTTTAGCTTTATTGAAATTGAAATGACAAGAGAGACTTACAATTATGAAAATTGCTATACATAAAAAAAATAGTGGATTCAGTAAGAGGTGGATCGAATATTGTTCGGAGAATGGAATTCCTTTTAAATTGGTGGACTGCTATCAAAATGACATCATTGAATACATTTCAGATTGTGACGGCCTAATGTGGCACTTCCACCAGTCCGAGCCTAAAGATATATTGTTTGCCAAACAACTAATATTTTCATTGCATGCTGCAGGTATCAGGGTGTTTCCCGATTTTTATACCTCTTGGCATTTTAATGACAAAGTAGGTCAAAAGTATCTACTTGAAGCTATAGATGCCCCACTCGTTCCCTCCTATGTTTTTTACAGCCAAGACAAAGCATTGAAGTGGGTAAAAAACACAAGTTTCCCCAAGGTACTAAAACTACGATCAGGGGCAGGTTCTACCAATGTACGATTAGTCGAAGATGCTGCCACAGCAAAAAAATGTATTTATAAAGCGTTTAAATTGGGCTTCAGGCAGTATGATCCGGTGTTGAATTTTAAGGAAAGGTGGCGTAAATACAGGCTCGGCAAGACAGAATGGACCGACATGGTAAAAGCATTTATACGCCTCGGATACCGGCCGAAATTTGATCGCATAGCAGGCCGGGAAAAAGGCTATATCTACTTCCAGGATTTTATCCCGGGGAATAAACATGATATACGAATTAACATCATTGATGGAAAGGCATCCGGGGCGAGACGCAAAGTCAGGAAGAATGATTTCAGAGCTTCTGGCAGTGGTTTATTTGATTTCGACACCAGCAAGGTCCCGGTGGAGGCTTTAAAAATCTCTTTTCAAATTGCAGAAAAGCTGAAATTACAAACAGTGGCCTTTGATTTTATCCTTGATAATGATAATCCTGTTATCGTTGAAATGAGTTATGGATTCGGTCAAACAGAATTTCATACCGGGTATTGGGATTCTGATTTAAATTATTATGAGGGTGAGTTTAATCCTTTTGGATGGATGGTTGAATCTTTCATCAGGGAAATAGAATCAAATTAACTCATTCGGGATTCTAGCTGGATGCCCCCGAGGTAATATTTGAAGGGTATTAGCATAAAAACCTTGCATTTTTTCAGCTATTTTAGCCATGTAGGCTATCATAACTTAGCCTTAATTAATTGGGAGTTAAGGCCTATTTGTAACCGGTAAAACACGTTACAATATTTTTTTGAGCTGTATAGCTGCGAGATCTTATGATTAAATTCCTAATTGATCCATTCAATATATTTTGGCTATTACTATTCGTTGTTATGGTATCTTGGTTTTTGAAAAGGAAGCACATAACCCAATGGCTGGTCATATCGTCGGGTGTGTGGTTTCTGATGGTTTCCACACCTTTAATACCGACTCAAGTTATAAATTCACTCGAGGATCGGTATGAACCGATAGAAATAGCAGAGATAGCCGATAGGACAAGAGCATTCCACATTCTAGTTCTCGGTGGTGGACATGGGTTTGATGACCGGCTACCTGCAAATTCATTACTTTCTTTAAATGCTCTTGGGAGATTGAATGAAGGAGTACGACTGCACCGCATGTTGCCCAATAGTAAGCTGGTGCTTTCCGGCTTTTCAGGTAGTGGCCGAACTACCCAGGCCGAAATGCTTCAGCAAACTGCAATTCTGCTGGGAGTAGATGAAGAGGCAACGATCGTTCAAAAAGAGCCTGGAAATACCTATGAAGAGGCGAAGATTTATGCAGAAACTTTTGGCAATACACACCCACTCATCTTGGTGACAAGTGCAACTCATATGCTGCGGGCAACGAGAGTGTTTGAGCATTTTGGTATAAAACCTGTACCGTCACCAACAAATTACAGGCTAAAAGGAAGCTGGAAACGAAAATGGATTGGTTTACCAGCGATGAAAAATATTGAAAATATGCGAATAGGGATAACGGAATATGCTGGAATTCTCTGGTATCGTTTACGGAAATGAAGCAGTAATTAGGGTTCCTCGAAAAGTAATTTCTGTTTAAATGATTGTGAGATTGGAATTAAGAGTCCTAATTTTTAAATCCAGCATTGAGGTGTTCATTTTGGCTTGGCCCAAAACGAACCTTTAGATTCCCGTTAGTAAAACGTTCTATATTGAAGGGACAAGTAACAGACTGGAGCTGTCGGGGTGACCTAGAAAACGAACCAGCTTAAAGAGC
>NZ_JAMQKA010000040.1:0-56096 GCF_031569985.1 Aliifodinibius sp. S!AR15-10
AAGGCACTGGCTGACAGCGCCTCCGGTAGGCCAACTACCATCTCTACAACAGTATGTAAAAGAACATGTTGCTTAAGTCGGACAACATGTCTCTACTTCAAGGCACACACGTCAGTTCGAGATAAAATCTGTCATTGTGAGGAATTCAGAGTCTCATCAGGGAACACTTGGAACCAGGATTTACAGGATTAGAGAATCTGCAGGATGGTCATGTTTGCCTGAGAAGGAACCCCCAAAATCCTGTAATCCTGCCCATCCCGGTTCCAAGTGTGAAATGTAAAATCAGGCTTTATTAGGTATTAGCGGTGCTGTTTCCGGCCTTGCCCTCTTCGTAGGAAGATCTCTTCCGCCAGTAGGCGGACTTGGTCGAGATGACTGGTTATGAGTAAGAGTATAATATCCAGAGGGCGGGCAGCCATTAACAACCAAGCCCCTAAATATAATCGTCATTTCGACTGACAAGGAGAAATCTTTCCTGAGGAGGGCTCGGTTTGCACTTATGAAACAAACGGAGGTTTCTTAAGAGCATTGGACGCAGAGCGTCAGCCTGGTACCGCCGCAGAGCGAACGGTACCAAGCACTGTGAGGTAATAATTGCGTCGACACTTCAAACGTCTCAACACCTTTGGACCTTCTGACTTTAGACTTAACCGTCAACACCTCAACATTTCATCTCGTGCCTGACCTCTGGTGCATTGGACTGGCGTGACCCTGAGCCGAAAATGTTCAGCACTTAAGGTACGGAACGAGATAATTGCTACCGTCCCCCCGCCGGCAGGTTTTCCATCAGGTACCAGGTGAGCATCTCACGGACGTGGCGGGAGGTATTGGCGCCCTCATAGATGCCGTGCGAACGGTTCGGGTAAGGCATCATCGTGAACACTTTGTTGTGCCTGATCAGTTCATTGATCAGAACCTCCGAATTCTGGTAATGCACGTTGTCATCGCCGGTACCGTGCATCAGCAGGAGATTGCCCTCCAGGTTTTCGGCAAAGTTGACGGGAGAAGCCTCTTCATAGGCTTCCTCATTCTCCCACGGCAGCCCCATATAGCGCTCCTCGTAGATATTGTCGTACAAGTGTTGATCGGTCACGGGCGCCACTGCCATCCCGGTCTTGTAGATATCGGGATAGCGGAACAGCATATTCAGGGTCATGGCTCCCCCGCCGCTCCATCCCCAGATACCGATGCGTGAAGGATCCACAAACGAATACCGCTTCATAATGGCTTCCGCAGCCGCCGCCTGGTCGTGCGATGATATCACGCCGATCTTTTTGTAAATACTCTTACGCCACTGTCGACCTCGCGGTGCCGGCGTTCCCCTGTTGTCCACACTCATCACGATGTACCCTTTCTGCGTCAGCATCAGGTGCCACAGGTAGGTGCTGCCTCCCCACTCATCAAGCACAGTCTGTCCCCAGGGCTCCCCATACACATGAAAAAGAACCGGGTACCGCTTGTTGGGATCAAAATTCGGCGGCTTTATCATGTAGCCGTCCAGCTCCACCTCCCCGATATCCACACGGAAAAATTCCATCGGTCGACGTTTGAGCTGCTGCAGTTTCTGCTTAAGCTCCTTGTTGTTGGCCAGCACCCTGATCCGGTTGTGATTGGGCAGTTGAACAAGCGAAGTAACCGGGGGCGTGCCGGCAGAAGAGTAGGTTTGGATCGCCCAGCTGGCATCGGGTGAGATATCGTAGCTGTGGGTTCCGGGCTGACTGGCCGGAGACAGCCGTTGGGGATTCCCGCTTCCATCCAGTCGGCTGCGGTACAGGTAGCGCTGCGTGGGATCATCCGGTGAGGCGATATAATAGATCCAGCCGCCCTCGGTGTCGATATTTTCGATATTGATGATATCCATCGGCCAGGGCGTCAGCTTGGTGACGTTGCTGCCATCCCTGGAGATAGAGTAGATATGTCGCCAGCCGTCACGCTCACTCACCCAGGTGAACTTGCTGTCGTTATCATACCACTGCCAGTCATCAACCACATCCACCCAGGCTTCATCACGGTCGGTATAGATCGTCTTGAGTTCCCCGGTGTCGGCGTTCCCGATCATCACGCGGTTGGTATTTTGCGCCCTGTTCATCCGCTGCAGGATAATCTGGTCAGAAGAAGCGGCCCACTCCATACGCGGCACGTAGTTGTCGTGGAGGTCACCGGGCAGATTCATCCATGTTGTCTCGCCACCCGATATGGGTACCACCCCAATTTTACACTCGGAGGGTGCGGTACCGACCTTGGGGTATTCCACCGGGATTGTATAGGAGTAAAGGGAATCAGTGTTGTTAATCATCAGGAAATCGCGAATACCGCTGGCATCGAGCCGCCAGTAGGCGATTGAACGGCCGTCCGGGCTCCACCGAAAACCGTCGCGTATCTGGAACTCCTCCTCGTAGGCCCAGTCGAACGTGCCGTTGATAATATCTTCTGAACCATCGTGGGTCAGCTGTGTAATTCGTCCCGAGGCCAGGTGCTCTACATAGATATTGTGCTCCCGAACATAGGCCACCCGGTTTCCCACGGGAGCAAACTTGGCAAACATCAGCGTCGAAGGCTCGGCCTCTTCCCCACCCAGCTTGTGCAGATCGTCATTCTGCATGTTAAGGACCCAGTAGTCGCCGCGCGTATTATAGCGCCACACCCGCTCGGTATTGGTGAAAATGAGCAGTTTGTTTTTATTCGGTGACCAGGTGTAGTCCCAGACTTCTAGCGACGTTTCGCTCCCGTGCGGCGTGAGCTGTTCTGCCGTTACCACCACTGAACGCTTACCGCCGGGCAGCAGGTACTGCACAATCTGCAGCCCCTGACCATTCGGAGCGGGCTCAACCCTGGTAAAGCCGGTGCCGTCCTCCAGCCACTTGAGCGAACCGATACCCTCGGCCTGGAATTCATTGCTGGAGTATATGCGCTCCAGTGTTAACTCCGAGAGATCCTCCGTTGCTACCTGGGCGGGGAGGGTTCCTGGTACCAAGAGAATTATCATTAAAAGGATGAAATACAAACGACGGGACCGGATCCGATTACTCATAATTTGGCTATTCAGTTGTTTATTAGCTTTTAACAACTTCCAAGGTTACCTAAAACCCTGAAAGTTTTACCTGCCCAATTTCGTTTATTTTTTGGGGCTCTTCAATGGGTTTCTTGCAAATCCCTGGAGGGTGCCCGGGACTTCATTACATCTATTGCCCTGGGAACCCACCCCGCCTTGCTCCGCTGCGGCACCCCTCCCGGGGAGGGGATTTATATGAGCTTTATTTCGGATTTGTCGTCTTTCACCTGGCAAGTGCCCTTGTCCAAGAAAGATCTCTCATTCCGCGGGCTCCATTCGAGATGACTGTTCTGGGGGTAGGGCTATTATATTAGAGGGCGGGCAGCTATCTACAACCAAGCTCCTAAATATAATCGTCATTTCGAGCGTCAGGGAGAAATCTTTCCTGAAAAGGGCTCGGTTTGGATTGGACAATCAATAGCAAAACAGTCTCGATATTGCTGCTTTAGGAACCCAACGAATCAGTAGCCACTTCCCCTATCGCCTGTTATTGAATATACCAGGCTAAAAACCTGCGTGTGTTTAAACACACGAAAGAGCATAGCCCCGTATTTCAATGCGGGGCGGTGGATGAGGGGCTAATAAAATTTCATCTGGTTCAGGTCACGGGTGCAACGGTAAGCTGCTCCTTTCAAAGTTATTTGGCTTATTCCCAGTGATTGAACCAGTGACCTTTATTAACGTCAGTTCGATATCAAGTCTGTCATTGGGAGGGATTATGTGACCATCGGGGAAAATTGGAACCAGGATTTACAGGATCAGAGGATCTGCAGGATGGGAATGTTTGCCTGAGAAGGAATCCCGAAAATCCTTTGATCCTGCCCATCCCGGTTCCAACTGTGAAATGTGAAATCAGCTGATTTTACATACAGGATAATCGGCCATCATCAAAGCTTCTCGGGATCACAGTTATTTTGTTTAAGTATTTCTTATTTCGAACTCAGGCTTTATTAGGTATTAGCGGCGCTGTTTCCGTCCTTGCCCTCCTCTTAGGAAGATCTCTCCCTCCGCAAGCTGCGGTCGAGATGACGGGTTTGGTAGATTGGGCTTTTGTTTTGGGAGCGCGGACCGCAATCAACAACAAAGCTTCCCACTCAAACGTCATTTCGAGCGTCAGGGAGAAATCTTTCCTGAGAGGGGCTCGGTTTGGATTGGACAATCAATAGCAAAACAGTCTCGATATTGCTGCTTTAGGAACCCAACGAATCAGTAGCCTCTTCCCCTATCGCCTGGCATTGAAAATACCAGGCTAGAAACCCTGCGTGTGTTTAAACACACGAATGTGCATAGCCCTGTATTTCAATGCGGGGCGGTGGCTTGAGGGGGCAAACAAAATTTCATCTGGTGCAGGTCACGGTTGCCAACGGTAAGCTACTCCTTTCAAAGTTATTTGGCTTATTCCCAGTGATTGAACCAGTGACCTTTATTAACGTCCGTTCGATATCGAATCTGTCATTGGGAGGGATTATGTGACCATCGGGGAAAATTGGAACCAGGATTTACAGGATCAGAGGATCTGCAGGATGGTCATGTTTGCCTGAGAAGGAATCCCGAAAATCCTTAGATCCTGCCCATCCCGGTTCCAAGTGTGAAATGTGAAATCAGGCTTTATTAGGTATTAGAGACGCTGTTTCCGTCCTTGCCCTTCTCCGAGGAAGATCTCTCCCTACGCAAGCTGCGGTCGAGATGACTGTTGAGAGATAAGGGCTTTGAACATAGAGAGCGGGCCGCAAACCTCAACCAAGCCCCTCCATGTTGTCGTCATTTCGAGCGTCAGGGGCTCGGTTTGGATTGGACAATCAATAGCAAAACAGTCTCGATATTGCTGCTTTAGGAACCCAACGAATCAGTAGCCACTTCCCCTATCGCCTGGCATTGAAAATACCAGGCTAGAAACCCTGCGTGTTTTTAAACACATGAAAGAGCATAGCCCTGTATTTCAATGCGGGACGGTGTATGAGGGGGGTAACCTAAGGTATGGTCCCCACGGGCACTGAAGAGCATTGGACGCAGAGCGTCAGTCTAGTACCGCCGCAGAGCGAACGGTACCAAGCACTGTGAGATAAGAATGCTTCAACATTTCAACATTTAAACGTTTCAACTACCATATTTCCTATTGACCGCCACCCTTATTAACGATAGGTTTAACCGGTTTGAAACAGATGGGATGGTAGTATTAATTATTCGGTTATTTTATAGATGAATCGCACGTACGTATTATTAACTATTGTTGGTCTCTGCCTGGTTATCGGGATCGGGTACAGTTGCTCGCAGTCGGGTGAGGACAGCAGTTCCTCACAAGTGGACTCCTCTCCTGGAAACGCACAGTTTGTGGGTATTGAGAAATGTCAGTCGTGCCACCAGGAGCAGGTTGCGGACTGGCAACACTCGCACCACGATTACGCCATGAAGAAGGCCACGGATGAATATGTGCGAGGCGATTTTGACAACACCAGCTTTACCCACAATGGTCAGCAGTACCGTTTCTATCGCGAGGGCGACCGGTTTATGGTGGAAGCGCCCGGTCCCGACGGGGAGCTCACCGAATACAGCATCTCCTATACCTTTGGATGGGAGCCGCTGCAGCAGTACCTGGTCGATTTTGGGAAGGGGAAGCTGCAAGCGCTGAATATCGCGTGGGATACGGAGAAGGAAGAGTGGTTTGCCCTCAACCCGGAGGAGGATATCCGGCACGGCGACTGGCTGCACTGGACGGGCGGGGCAATGAACTGGAACACGATGTGCGCCGACTGCCACTCTACAAACCTCAAGCAGAACTACATTGCGGAAGCCGACTCCTTTCATACCACGTGGTCGAGCATCAACGTGAGCTGTGAGTCGTGCCACGGGCCGGGGAAGGAACATGTGGAGCTGATGCAGTCGGAAGAGGCGAAGCAGGCCACGATTGACCGCATCCGTGAGGACCTAAAGATGACGGGCAGCACCGGCCAGGTGGAGCTGATTAACCAGTGCGCCCCCTGCCACGCATTGCGGGAAAAGCTGGAACCGGGCTACGAGCACAAGGGCGATTTCATGAACCATTTCAGTCCCACGCTGCCCCACCTGGAAGCCTACTTTGCCGACGGGCAGATCAAAGAGGAGGTCTACGTGTACGGCTCGTTCCTGCAGAGCAAGATGTATAAGAAGGGGGTGCAATGTACCGACTGCCACAATCCCCATACCCTGGAGCTCAAGGCCAACGTGACTGACAACACCCTCTGCATGCAGTGCCACGTGCCAACATATAACAGCCGGGCACACCACTTCCACGAGCCGAATACGGAGAGCTCGCAGTGCATCAACTGCCATATGCCCGGGCGGTACTACATGGAGGTGGACTTTCGCCGCGACCACAGCTTCCGCGTGCCGCGTCCCGACCTGAGCCGGAAGTTCGGGAATCCCAACGCCTGCAACGACTGCCATGACGACCGCACCGCGGACTGGGCGGCGCAACAAATAGAGCAGTGGTATGGTCCCACGCGCCCCGACCACTTTTCTGAGATCTTCCTGCGTGCCGACTCACTTGGAACAGAGACTATCCCGGAGCTGGAGACCGTTATTTCAGACACAGCATATAATGATATCGTGCGGGCCACCTCGGCTTGGTACCTCGGGCAGTTCGGCACGCAGGCAAGCCTGGATATCCTTGGCCAATATACCAACGACGAGAGCGCCAAGGTGCGAAACAGTGTGGCGCGGGCAATTTCAGGATTCCCGGCAGAGATGCGGCGACTGCCCCTGCAGGATGCACTTGATGACTCGGTGAAGGCGGTGCGGCTGGCGGCGGCGCAGGGACTGGCGGAGTTCTCGGTGCAGGATATCGCGTTCAACCTCAAGCAGCCGTTCAACGATGCGATGGCGGAGTACCGGGCCTACCTCGACCTCAACCAGTACTTCCCGCAGGGACAGATGAACCGGGGGCAATATTTTGAGAAGCAGGGACAGACGCAGCAGGCGATAGCGGCTTATCAAAAGGCCCTGGAGAAGGATCCCTATTTTAACGCGGCCCGCCTGAACCTGGCCTACCTTTATAACCAAACGGGACAAAACGAGCGGGCGGGTGAGCTGCTGAACAAGGTGATTGAGCAGGAGCCCTCCTACGGGCCGGCCCACTACTCCCTGGCACTGCTGCGGGCGGAACAGGACCGGCTACCGGATGCCCTGCCCCATTTTGAGAAGGCGGCGTCCCTGATGCCCCAAAATCACCGCGTGCGCTATAACTGGGCGATCTCGCTGCAGCGGCTGGGGCAACCGCAAAAGGCGGAGGGGGTATACAAGCAGGCGATCGACCTGGCGCCGGAGAACGGGGATTACCTCTACGGTATCTGCACGCTGTACGTTCAGCAGAACCGGTATCAGGATGCTCTCCCCTATGCACAGAAGCTTGTTGAGCTTTATCCAAATAATCAGCGGTTCGGGCAGCTGTTGGAAGAATTAAAAATGAGGAATTAAGAATTAGGAATTGTTCGTGGCAGGATTGGGCTGTTTGCCTTTGATACTGTCACAAGGTTCTCAAGTGACGTCAGTTCGACCATCGGGGAAAATTGGAACCAGGATTTACAGGATTAGCGGATCTGCAGGATGGTCATGTTTACCTGAGAAGGAATCCCGAAAATCCTTAGATCCTGCCCATCCCGGTTCCAACTGTGAAATGGGAAATCAGCTGATTTTACATACAGGATAATCGGCCATCATCAAAGCTTCTCGGGATCACAGTTATTTGTTTAAGTATTTTTTATTTCGAACTCAGGCTTTATTAGGTATTAGCGGCGCTGTTTCCGTCCTTGCCCTCCTCTTAGGAAGATCTCTCCCTCCGCAAGCTGCGGTCGAGATGACGGGTTTGGTAGATTGGGCTTTTGTTTTGGGAGCGCGGACCGCAATCAACAACCAAGCTCCCCACTCAAACGTCATTTCGAGCGTCAGGGAGAAATCTTTCCTGAAAAGGGCTCGGTTTTGGATTGGACAATCAATAGCAAAACAGTCTCGATAATGCTGCTTTAGGAACCCAACGAATCAGCAGCCTCTTCCCCTATCGCCTGGCATTGAAATACCAGGCTAGAAACCCTGCGTGTGTTTAAACACACGAAAGAGCATAGCCCCGTATTTCAATGCGGGGCGGTGGCTGAGGGGGGTAATATAATTTTATCTGGTGCAGTCACGGGTGCAACGGTAAGCTGCTCCTTTCAAAGTTATTTGGCTTATTCCCAGTGATTGAACCAGTGATCTTTATTAATGTCCGTTCGATATCAAGTCTGTCATTGGGAGGGATTATGTGACCATCGGGGAAAATTGGAACCAGGATTTACAGGATCAAAGGATCTGCAGGATGGTCATGTTTACCTGAGAAGGAATCCCGAAAATCCTTTAATCCTGCCCATCCCGGTTCCAACTGTGAAATGTGAAATCAGCTGATTTTACATACAGGATAATCGGCCATCATCAAAGCTTCTCGGGATCACAGTTATTTGTTTAAGTATTTTTCGGGAGAGAAAATTTCTCCGGAAAAGGATGCTGGTTTTATACTGATTGTTCCTGTATATCTGATACGGACTTTTATCTATTTATTGGGTATTCATTTTTTTACCGATAAAAAAACGAATCAAAAAAATCACCGGCTGATGTAAACCTGACCTGAAGGGCTCTGCGTTCCGCTAAAAAAATCACAGATTTTTTCTTTACGCTTCACTCCGTTTCCTTCCGGGCGGTCACCTTTACAAAGGCCGGAAGACAGAATTAGGATTCTAGAATGAGACCTTGGAAGAGCTTATTGCAAATAAGCGGGAAGGTACTAATCACAGAATGGAGCTTTATTTGGTTTCACTGTGTTGCTCCTGGCTTTTGCCCTTCTCCGAGGAAGATCTCTCCCTACGCAAGCTGCGGTCGAGATGACGGTTCTGGGGGTAGGGTTATTGTATTAGAGGGCGGGCAGCTATCTACAACCAATGCCCCATTCATTATAACGTCATTTCGAGCGTCAGGGAGAAATCTTTCCGGAATAGGGCTCGGTTTGGATTGGACAATCAATAGCAAAACAGTCTCGATATTGCTGCTTTAGGAACCCAACGAATCAGTAGCCTCTTCCCCTATCGCCTGGCATTGAAATACCAGGCTAGAAACCCTGCGTGTGTTTAAACACACGAAAGAGCATAGCCCCGTATTTCAATGCGGGGCGGTGGCTGAGGGGGCTAACCTAAATTTCATCTCGTGTAGGTCACGGGTGCAACGGTAAGCTGCTCCTTTCAAAGTTATTTGGCTTATTCCCAGTGATTGAACCAGTGACCTTTATTAACGTCAGTTTGATATCGAATCTGTCATTATGAGGGATTATGTGACCATCGGGGAAAATTGGAACCAGGATTTACAGGATTAGTGGATCTGCGGGATGGTCATGTTTACCTGAGAAGGAATCCCGAAAATCCTTAGATCCTGCCCATCCCGGTTCCAAGTGTGAAATGTGAAATCAGCTGATTTTACATACAGGATAATCGGCCATCATCAAAGCTTCTCGGGATCACAGTTATTTGTTTAAGTATTTCTTATTTCGAACTCAGGCTTTATTAGGTATTAGCGGGCGCTGTTTCCGTCCTTGCCCTCTTCGTAGGAAGATCTCTCCCTGCGCAAGCTTCGGTCGAGATGACGGTTGAGGGGTTGGGTTCTGTTCTCAGAGGGCGGGCAGCTATCTCCAACCCAGCCCCTTCACCTCATCGTCATTTCGACTGACAAGGAGAAATCTTTCCTGAGGAGGACGCTGGTTTGTACCTGATAGTTCCCGTATATCTAATCGGGGGCTAATTCCATATTAGGAAAAAATTAGTTATATCAATTTAAGTCGGTTACAAGTTAAGATTCTGTTTCAATCCACCCGGCCGCTGTTTTTGCGACCGGGTGGATTCAATTAGCTCCTAATTTGTATTAAAAGCCAATTGGGTAACCGATAAACGGGTTCAATTTAGTTTTTCTATTACTGCTTTTTCAAACCATCTGGGATAGTTCTCAACCTGTAAATATCCCTTCCCGTCATTCTTTTTTTCAAACAGTACAGAACTTCGTCTTTTGGAATTATCTAAAATATAAGCACGATCTGCCACCTTCAATGCTTTGTATAGTAGATTTAAGCTTCTTTCATATCGTTCAGTAATTTTTTCTTTAGGTACAGGATGCCCCCCTTTTTGGACCCGATTATTAACTCTGCTAATATTGATTTCCGGATCGTCTGTAGCGATGAAGTAAAGGTATGTTTTGTATCCACTTTTTTTCGCTACTTGTAAGAAATCTATCTTACCAGGATGAGACATTACGGTTTCAAAACTAAACGTTTGTTCCTGTTCTATCAGCATATAACGAATAAAATCGGCCATCAACGCAACGCTGTATGCATCTAAATCACTCTCTTTGCATATGAGCATATCCTCTTCTATTTGAACTTTCGGTATACTATCAGCTTTTGCTATACGTGACTTAATCTCATTAATCTCTCCTTTTAATGCCTTATCCCAATCTTGAAACCCGGATTATTCACGAAATAGAAAAAAGTTGAAGTTTGAGTGATTGATGTTATTTCATATATCGAAATTTAAGTATAGCTCCAATTGAGTAATGTAGCAGAAGACTGCGAAATTTGGTCGTGAACATCGTTAAATGAAAAATGACTTGCTCAAGGTACATAAGTACCTTTCCGCCGCCTTTTTTCATTCGCCTTGTGCAAAACCAAATTTCTTGGTGAATAATCCGGGTTGAGATGTAATCCCAGAAAGTCCATACTCACGCAAGTCTATAAATCCGGAATGCTGTAATGAGACAAGCAATTCATCAGCATTCACGATAGGCCCAAGAGGTAAATCAGATTCTTGCAAACGATGGATAAGATCAGATTTGCCGGATCCATTTGGACCGGCAAACATTCTAACTCTTGAAACAGTCATTAATCAAATTCAATAACTTTGGGCGGAGAGGTTCTTCTTTTTCTTTCCAGCTTTTTCACCCTGTGCTCTTTACCTGAAGCATCTAACCTGACGAGATAGCCATCTCTTTCATACATAGTTTCGAGTCCCAATGCTTTATTTTTTCGACGTGCATCGCGGGAAATCTGTCGCAGCGCCTTATTGAGATCTCTAGTTGTTATGTCCTTATTCCGACTCATAGTTGTTATATTGACAACTTTTCCTGATTAAATGAGTTGTAAACTTTTCTATATAATAAGTTTTTAAAAGCTACTTAACCAATTAAAAGCATATTTCCTATCTTCTTTGTCTCTCAACATTTTTTTCCACTACAATAGCATGAAAGGGTTTTATTTGGGGTTCTCCCGACCATTACCCTTTTCAGGAAAGATCTCTCATTCCGCAGGCTCCATTCGAGATGACGGTTCAGGGGTGGGGTTATTATATTCGAGGGCGGGCCATGATCAACATCCATGCCCCTTCACCTCATCGTCATTTCGACTGACAAGGAGAAATCTTTCCTGAGGAGGGCTCGGTTTGCACTTATGAAACAAACCGGGGGCTTGAGAGCATTGGACGCAGAGCGCCCGCCAGGTACCGCCGCAGAGCGAACGGTACCAAGCACTGTGAGGTAAGCATTGCTTCAATACTCAATACTTCAACGTCTCAACAATTCAACCAGCTACATCTTCGCTACTTCGCCGTACTCGTGGTCCTGCTCCTCGTAATCATATTCTGAATCGACATCTGTAGTCTCCTCAATATCATCATTGGTGACGATCATCTCGCGACCGATGGTTTTTTGGGTAAAGCCGTATTTGCGCTCCAGGATGTTGATATGGCGCGCAGAGGGCATCTTGAATCCCATGGCTTCCAAGATATTTCGTTTCAGTCCCGTGGTGGGAAACAGGACCACTGAGAAGCCGAGTATCGTTGCCAAAATGAGGTTTACGTTGGTCCCGGCCATCAGTATGGTGAGGCCGATAACGCAGAGGTTCAGGCTATAGATGATGTAGCATATGGAGCGGTGGGAAAAACCGGCATCGATCAGTTGATGGTGCACGTGCAGGCGATCGGGGGAAAATGGAGAGCGCCCTTTACTTGCACGCAACAGAAATACTCGCAATGTGTCATAAAGTGGGACGATGAGCACCGCCAGGATCAGCACCGGGACTTCGTTCTTGAACAGGACCGCCGTTTCTGTTGATACGCCGAAGTCAACAAAGCGAACGGCCAGGAATGCCAGCACGTAGCCGATGACCTGCGACCCGGTATCGCCCATGAATATGGACGCGGGTTCAAAGTTGAACCAGAGGAATGCTAGGATAGAACCTGTCAGCGTAAAGGCAAGCACCGCCTCCGGCATCAGTCCCTCCGACCAGAACCAGCTGCCGAAAAAGAGCGATACGATAACGCCCACTCCACCCGCCAGTCCATCAATGCCGTCGATAAGGTTATAGGCATTCACCACGACCACCATCGTAAAAAAGGTAAGTGCAATGCCGGCCCACCCGGGTATCGCCTGCTGGCCAAAGACACCACCGAGATCTGTGATCATAACGCCGGCTCCTACAATCGGTGCCGCTATTGCCAGTATTTGGAGTGCAAGCTTTTTCCTGGGGGATATCACCATGATGTCATCCTTGATACCGGAAAAGAAGAGGATTACAAGTCCCGCCAATACATAAGGCACCCAGCCGGCCGTTGCATAACTGCTCAGTAAAAATGCAGTAGTCAGGCCACTGAATATGGCTATTCCTCCCAGGTTCGGGGTGGCATCCGTGTGGAGCTTGCGAGAGTCCGTTGGGTCGTCAAAAAGGTGTTTCAGATGAGAGACATTTATAATAACCGGAATCACGTAGTAGGCGATAATGAAGGCACCTATGCACGCAGCAATGGGTATTACGCTCTCTGCTGTTAAATTAAAATCCATAGTTATGTTGTTTTGCGCCTGTATTAAGCCAACTAAACACTCTGCATGCTGATTTTGGAGTTCAAGGGTACAAAAATACGCAAAGAAGTTAAATTTGCCACACAATTATTAGAGAGTTTTAATATTTATAAGATTATATGCCGCAATGAGTTAATTGTTCCCGGGGAAATTTTTTTTATTTGGAATTTATAAATTGATACAATTTGTGTGCTACTAGGCAATGTTAAGAAGCGGTTATTTACCTCCGGTTATTGAAATGGAAAGAAATTGTTAAAAGTGTTTTTGCCTGCCCGGAAAGACACAATTATTGGCAAAGGTTATTAAAACAACGTCGTGTCATTCTGAGCGGAGGCCTTGTGGTCTTGCAAGGCCGGAATCGAAGAATCTCCCTTTTCCTTGCAGCGAGTGGATAAGGTGGCACTCATGATACGTTGCCAGATTTATGGAGATCCTTCGATTCCGTTCGTCGTACCTCCTCACTACACTCAGGATGACGCAGCGTTGTTATTTTGTATACCCTTTCCTTTTAAAAGAGAACAACGCCATGTCATTCTGAGCGGAAGGACGTGTCTTTCGGCCTGAAGTCGAAGAATCTCCCTTCACTGGCAACGACCGTACAAGGGGCTCTCAGGAAAGGATGACACAGCGTTGTTAATCCAACTTTCTTTAAAAAAATCTGTAAGGAATTCGATTGAACAGGATCATAAATACCTATGAAGGATAAATATACTGTTTACATTATGACGAACCGGCATAACACCGTTTTATATACCGGGGTTACCAACGATATTGTACGCCGGTGCTGGGAACATAAGCACAAATTGGCTGATGGTTTTACCAAGCGATATAATATCGATAAACTTATATATGTAGAACATTTCCGTTCTCCGCAAAAGGCTATTGAACGTGAAAAGCAGATCAAGGGTTGGAAACGGAAAAAGAAAGAGGCCTTAATCAATCGACTGAATCCGGATTGGGTTGATCTGTACGATGAAGTCTGCAGGTAAACAACGTCGCGTCATTCTGAGCGGAAGTACCGAAAGCTTTCGGTACTGGAGTCGAAGAATCTCCCTTTCCTTGGCTGCGGATGGTCAGGTTGCATTTCCCCGCTCTTGCCCTTGTCCGAGGAAGATCTCTCGCTGCGCAGGCTCCACTCGAGATGACGGTTTAGGGGCTGAGTTCTATTCTCAGAGGGCGGGACGCAATCAACAACCCAGCCACCTTAACTTCAACGTCATTTCGACCGCGAGGGAGAAATCTTTCCTGAAAAGGGCTCGGTTTAAGAGTGAGCTACCACAGGTTATATGGCCTAAACACCCTTTTGGAAGCCAGGATAAAAAAGGCCCTAAACTGGTGATAGAACTGTCTTTCAGATTAGTAGCGCTGTTTACGTCCCTGCCCTTTTCCGAGGAAGATCTCTCACTTCGCAAGCTCCGCTCGAGATGACGGTTCTGGGGGTAGGGGCATTATGTTAGAGGGCGGGCAGCTATCTACAACCAAGCCCTCTCCCGTTGTCGTCATTTCGAGCGTCAGGGAGAAATCTTTCCTGAAAAGGGCGCGGTTGGGATTGGACAATCAATAGCAAAACGGTCTCGATATTGCTGCCCTGGGAACCTAGCGAATCGGAAGCCTCTTCCTCAAATCGCCTGGCATTGAAAATACCAGGCTAGAAACTCTGCGTGTGTTTAAACACACGAATGTGCATAGCCCCGTATTTTAATGCGGGGCGATGGCTGAGGGGGCTAATAAAATTTCATCGTGTAGGTCACGGGTGCGGTCCACCTCTACGGTGGGCTGCACCATCCCACATGTCATTGCTCCCCGCAGCAGCGCTACGGGCTACATACTTTCCCAGTTCGGGGGATAAAGGTTCTATTCTTCGAGGGCAAACCACAACCAAGCCCCTCCATGTCAGCGTCATTTCGATCCCGAAAGCCTTCGGGAGAAATCTTTCTTGAAAAGGGCTCAAATTTACATTTCTGAAAAATGTAATACAGAGGTGAAACTCTTCTGGGAACCTTTGCCAAGTCATTCTGAGCGGAGGAGAATGGGTTTCCGCGACGGAGTCGAATAAGCGTTTAGGCATGCAGTTCTGGGGGAGGCAAACATTGTGTGCAAATAACGCCATCTAATTAGACATTACCATTAAAGCCTAAACTTTCCAGGTTACATAACCCAGTCCTAAATAATTTTAGTTTAGCTTATGTTTAGCAACCTGCCTTAAGAAAAGCGGTGTAGATATTAAGTTTCTTTTCCAGAGACGTTTAGGTTCGCTCAAAAATCTTGGTAACCAAGACAAACCTAGCTTATCCCAAATTCTTGCTGGTCGCTTTTTTGTACCGGCAAAAAAATCAAAGGCAGCCCCAATAGAGCATATTACTTTGGCTTCTAATCGTTCATGATGTTTATATACCCATTTCTCTTGTTTAGGTGCTGTCATTCCTACAAATAGGGCGTCAGGTTTGAACGCATTAACCTTTTCCACCATTAATTCATTGTCCTCTTCACTAAATTTTTCCTTGAAAGGCGGTGAATAGGTATCAAAATTTAATTTTGGATATTCTTTTCGTAAGCGCTTCTCAATTTTCTTTAACGTTTTTAGAGAAGACCCCAGGTAGAAGCAACTTCCACCCTCTTTATTCAATTCAGACAGGACAAATTCATGGTAATCTGGACCTGTAATACGTGGTATAGCCCTATTCTTAATGAGTTTTGCTGCATGAACAATACCTACTCCATCTGGAAGTAGGTAATCACTATTTAGCAATGCGGCCTTAAAATCTTCGTCCTCTTCTGCAACAACAAAACTGTGAGGATTAATTGTATTTATGATCGTTTTGTTTTCGAAGCTAATTGACGGGACGTTCTCTGTAATTCTGTAACCCATCAATTCCAGGGATTTACTCATTTTAGTAGACTTATTGCGAGGAAATTTTGGTTTAATATAATCTTATTTTTGTAAAAAGTTCAACTAATTAATAATCTCATCAAGAATGTTTCTAATCTCATTTCGAATTGATCAATGGTAAAGTTTTCTTTAAATCTTTTGTTTCGCAGCTTTACTCATTTTCTTTCTTAAATCCGTTTTTTAATCAATTGTTCCAGATTCTTTGAAAGTTATCTATATCCTTGGTGGGACAAATCAATCATCTCTCTCGGGTAGCCACCATAGACAATACAGGGGGTTGTCAGATATGTAGTATAAGTGTCTCAGTGGATTTCAGTACTTCCTTAATCCAACTTTTCTTAGCTATATATAGAAGTACCTGAATAATCATTTAGGTGTCGCCCCATTTTTGTTTAACCAACTCTGTACTATTTGGGTAGAATTTCTTGAAAAATTTAGATTTTATGATCTTTTCCAAGTCCTTTGTATTTATAGAGATATCTTTCTTAATATTTCTATATGCTTTTGAATAATGCTTTTCAGAACCGATATTAGTATTTTTGAGTTTTAAAGTACTAGGCAAATCCAAGAAATCCTTAATTGCAATGGGAAAGGTTTCATCTAAAGCTTCCATTTTTAGCAACAAATAACTAATATCATCCTTTCTTTTTATTAAATAGTTATTTGAGGTATTAAACGGCTCTTCAAATACATCTATATTAAAATTTCTCTTAATTTCTTCTTCAAACCAGTTTTCGAGTTTATCTGTAATACTTGCATCTAATTTTTCTGATAAAAGCTTTTTTGCTTTATCCTGATCAATATTCAGGCCTGCCTTTTCAATTTCGTTCTTATAAAAATCAGTATTTTGAAAGAATGCGGAAACCGCCCGTGATATTGGTTCTCTTATACTTGTAATGATATAAAGATCACCATCGTATGCTTTAAGTTTCTCGCGCAGTAATTTTGCAACAATTAAATGTAGGGGGCGTGATTTACGGTCTGAATTAAGGTGTTGCATTATTGAATGTTCTACCCCTCCCGCCGACAATCGATGAATATGAAAGACAGGATTTTTAAATTCACTTTTTAGTGTTTTATAAATACTGGAAGAGCCAACTTTACCTGGTGTTAGAATGATGATGGGTGGTTTTCCAAATGATATAAACTTGAACTTTATACGATATACAAATTCTACCAACGGATTAAAGTACAGGGCTATAAATCTTCGAAAGATAATCTTTATTTTAGCTTTTGCCATAAATCTCTATAAAGAAGTTTTATACTTTCTAAACTTTTGAGCATTTGAAACCGATAAGTAACCTTATACCACTTACTGAAATATCTTTTAAATCTTTTATTAATTTGTTTTTGAACATTAATATTGGCAGTAAATGAAAATTTTCTCTTGTTTGATTGATCAAATTTTATTTGATGTGCGTTTATAGTTTTACAGTGTGTTCCCTCTTCTGAAAATCCAATATTTTTAACTTTTGAAATAAAAGGATATACAGACAACTTGTTTTCTTCAAAGTGCTGAAAGATCCATCTTGCATACCAAGAATCATTTAAATTATTGATTGATCTTTCAAGCATTTTAAATGCATCGTTTCCCATCATGTTTTTATATTCTTCTACATCTACGTTTGAAAAATTATCAATAATATAATCTGTTTGAAACTTTTTCCGATCCCAATATTCTTTCCAAGTTGCCCAACCCCAAGAATAAGTTCTAGGATGAAAATAAACATCACTGCAATTTTCCTTTTTTCCTACATCCAAAGAATAACCATTTATTGACATTACTTTACTTTTATTATCGTAGTAGTTTAACGCTTGATTCATAAAGTCTAAAAAATTAGGTGATGTTATTAAATCATCTTCCAAAACTATTACTTTTCCATATTTAGTAAACATCTCAGTAATACCATTTATAATAGAAGTTGATAGACCTTTATTGTCAGTTGACTCCTTAATCTGGACCGTCTTAAAACCATCAACTTCCTGCAAATATTCACGAACCTGTTTAACATTTTTTCTGTCTTTTGGATATTTAGGACCATCTGAAAACACAAATAGTTCACTTTTTTCTGCTAAAAAGTTTTTTTGTAAACTATTTATGGTCCTTTCTATCTTTTCAGGTCTGTTGTAAACAAAAAGGGCTATTGGTGCTATCTGTTTCATTCTAAGATTTCAATCTTCTGTAAATTCTTGGAAATAATACTTTTAAATATGCTTTCAATGCATAAACTACCCATTTTATTCCCCAAAACTTCTCCCTAAAAACAAGATGCTCTTGAATATTCAACCCTTGTGGACTATGCATCAATTGCCATCTTCTTTTTAATGGTATTTTCGGATTACACCAATTAGGAATTTCATCATTAGGAGGGCAAGTAGCTACAAATTCCTTTGTTGTATAACAAGCGAATCCATTTTTTATGGCTCTTAAACCATAATCAAAATCACCCATTGCATGTGTATAATCATCAGATAAATTGCCAATTTCTTCAACAATTTTTCTGGGAATTAAAACAGCATTCCCATTAATCAATTTACAAGATTGCAATTCTCCATTGGGAATAACAGCCCCTTTATCATCACGCCCACCATAGGAAAAACGAGAAGTCCCTTCCTTAGCTCGACATGCTGCTGTTATTATAACTGAATTGCCCTCGTGCCTCTTGGCTTCTTTATAGGTATTAAAAATATGATGGAATGCCTTTTCATCTAAAATCGTATCATCATTTAACCAAAAAAAGAAATCATAGTTATCCCTTTTATCAGCCGTTTTCCAAGCTAATCGCATTCCCTGATTCCAAAACAAATTACCATCTCCAGTTATTAGTTCAACCTCAGGAAATTCTTTAGATATAGCGTCGGATGTTCCATCAGTTGATCCATCATCAACCAAAAAAACACTAAATTGGATACTTTTTGGTAAATCACACTTGAAAAGCGAATGTAAACTGTTTAATGTTTTTTGCTTTCTATTATGGCACGTAAGTAAAACCGCAATTTTTTTTCGCTTGCCCATTATTGAAAATCACTCAAGTTCTCTTCTTATTTTATTAATGGTTCCCTCATGTCGAAGTTTGTGAACAAACCATTGATTCCATGTATCAGATATATCATGCGAAACCCCTTTCTTTTTTATTAATTTATTAACATAGCTAATGAATCTTTCCCGATGTTCATGAATTTTATTAAGAGTAACTTCTCGAATCTGATAGGGATCTATATCTCTTTCTAGAAAATAATCTACACCTTCCTTTACAGCGCTAGGGGTAGGCTCTACTATTACTGAGTTTTTATTGTTGAAAAAAACATCACGCCCTCCTTTTGATGATGTACTAACAACTGGAAGACCACACATCAAATATTCTATTGATGCATACATTGCTCCCTCTTCTTTGGATAAAGCTAGTCCCACTTGGGCTTGATTAAGAGCCTTTACCAATTGTTCATTATTTAAAAATAGAGGTTCTCCATTATTATAATTGAACCAATAGGGATCATCTAATGATTTATCTAATCTATTTTTATATTCAGTATTACTAAAATTATAAGTGACAATTCCCAAATTCTCTATTTCGTTACATAAATAATGTCTTTTCCATTCTTTTAAAACAGCATTGTATATAGCTTTATACTTCCTATCAACTTTATCACAAATTCGAAATAAATTTTCATCGACAAAACAATTTTGGTTACAAAATAATACTTCTATACCCAATATTTTTAGATATCTATATTCTTTTAGCGTATTACATGCAATTATAACATTTATATTATCATACTTGTTATTTACTGAATAGTAGATATATGCTACTTTAATAACTCTCTTAATATGCTCAAGGGTCCACCAAGTTCCACAAATAATATCTATATCATACCTCAAGTCAGAAAGGCCCTTTGCAATCTCTGGAAGATCTTCATAATTATTTAGTAATAAAACCTTTGCTTTTCTATCAATTACTGTATAATAAAATGCCATATTTTCAAAAACTTATTTTAAGAATGGGGTGAAGAACAGACCTAAAAAAACTGGAAAGTTTAAAAAACCTTCACCTTGAAGTAAAACCAAGATAATTGCAATTACAGTAATACTTTCTAATTTAGTAAGAGTAAATTTCTTCCTTGCCCCTTTATAAACTAAAAATAAAAACAAAAAGAAAGATGGTATCCCTGTTTTCGCAATAAAATCGGACATTCCATTACCAGCCCCGGAAGCAATCTCAGCATCACTTGGATTGAGTTGATATCGAGTGGATTGATGGAACCCCCAACCTGTTAAAGGTCTGTTTTTTATATACTCCCAATCCATTATTAGAGTACCAAATCTATTGAGTCTCCAATTATCCTCACGATCTAAAGCCTGTATATATTGCTGTTTTATTTTCTCTTCCAGGAAATCATATTTATTAAATGAAGTATAGATGAAAAAAATAAGGAAGGGTAATAACACTACATATAAAGCTCGTCGTTTTACACCTATATCATTTCGTAAATAAAAATAAAATACTATTAAAATTGTTAATGCTATATAACCAGTTGTTGACATAGTAGTAATTATGCCAATGCTAAATAAGACCAAATTCTTAGTAATATAACTTTTTCCAGATTTCTTATTTATAAATAAGAAAGTCAAAGCAAGAGCTATATAACCAGCAAATGCTCCTGGTTCCCAAAACATACCAGCATTTCGACTTGAGTCAAGCATAAAGTTATAAATCCCAATATGGATCGATGCTTGTTCTATATCATAAATAAAGCTCGAAAAAGAAGGTATAATAAACTTCAAATTGGGAGCTGCCAGATTTAATAAAAAGAAGGGAATACTTATAACTACAAGAAATCGAACTACAGATATGAACTTAGTATCGAATTGTTTTATTGACGTAAATAAGACATAACCGATATACAGCTTTACAATGAAACCTATATAAGTAACTGCATTAAGAGTTCCAAATGAAAATATTTGAATAAAAAATAGGCAGGAATAGCAAATTGAAATTAACAGAAAACTATTTATACTAAAATATACCCCCTTTAAATAATAAGCTGTTAAATATATTGAAAATAGAATCAACAGCACTTCGAAATAACCCGATGAAGTAAATAAGGGGTTACCTGACAAACACAATCCAATAAAAATGTTAAAATAATCTATACTCTCTTTTTTAACTGTCATGATAAATATTTTCGTACAGCTTTTATTCTCTTTCTAACCTCAGGATTTGTTATAAACACATACTTTTTTAAGAAGGAGTAAAACATAAATAAAAATAAAAAGGGATTATATTTAACATGTCCAAGCAACTCTTTAAATGTGATACCAGCTTCTTCCCAATTTCTATTTACCAAGTTAATAGCAGCCAAGGGACTAATGACTCTAATAAAATACTTCCGTGCATAGTGCTCTCCAGATTTATCTCCATACCATTCTCTAAAAGTATTTTCCCACTTACTGGTATATTGCTTTAAACCTTTAATTCTCTTTCGAGTATCTGTCATCATAGTATCTACATCTTCCTGATAGATCTTAACTAACGGCTTTTGTACTGCTCTTGTTTCATAGTCGGCTATAGCTAATTCCATCAATATATCGTGATCTATTCCCGATATTAAATATTCATCAAATCCACCTACATTTTTAAGAGCCGCCTTATTTATTAAAAAAGAAGAGGAAGGAGTGCTCGCCCCATATTTTTTTATACTTTCCCTAATATTTCCTTCGTTCATTGGCATTTGTGAATTAATTTTTTCTCCGGATTTATTTAGTATAACAGTACCCACTTGCATACAAGCCAAATTCTTTTTCTCTTCTTTCCTTAAATTGTTAAAGCAATTTACCTGTTCTTTCAACCGGTTGGGCAACCACTCGTCATCATCATCCAGAAAAGCTATCCAATCACCATTGGATAATTCTATTCCTTTGTTTCTGCTTCCGGCAAGACCTAAATTTTTTTCGGTTTTATGATATTTTATTCCAGGATAATTTGCCTGTAACCAGTGATCAGTCCCAGAATCTGATGCATCTTCTATAACAATAATTTCATTGGGTGTATAAGTTTGGTTAACGACACTTTTTATTGCTCTCTTTACAATTTCTGATCTTTTATATGTAGTTATAACTACTGTTATTTCCATGGAAAATATTAACTGCTATTTTAAAAACGTTTTTAACTTTTTAAGTATCATTCTAACAAGAAAGTCAAATTTTATGTGTAATCTTGATAATTGAGTATACTGAGAACCATCGTTTTTAGGATTTAAATAATCTTTAGGTGGGACAATTTCTTTTTCAAAAATATCTTCCCATTTTTCAGGTCTTTTTGATCCTACATAAAATAAATACATCGATTCGGATATTCCGTTTGTAGTTTCTCGATATATAACCTCCAACCCATTTTTTTCAAAAAGCTTGTCTAAGGAAAATGGTGTGAATCGCCAATAATCCCTGTAACCTCTCCGATAATCATGTATTACTTGAAACTGAGGTACTACTACTATTACGATATCGTTTGAAAGGTCGGCTAAATTTTGAAATGCCTTAAAAACATCAAATACATGTTCTAAAACAGTGTGGCAAAAAACAACATCAAAATTATTTTCTAAACTACTATCAATTTCTTCTTCAAGGTCCAAAAAAATCATTTCATCTTCGTTGATACTATATTCAGTTTTATCTCTTGGATAGTTACTGATTGTATATGAGTTACAATTTTTAAAATAATTTTTATATCGTTTGCCTTTATCATAATCACCAAAATAGTAATCCCAAAAATTGGTTTGCTTATCAGAATCACTAGCTCCAGAAACATTAATCACATCACCCTTAAAATGGTGTGAAAACTTCGCCAATATTTTATTAGTTTTAATTCTTGGCCTTCTGAATATACCTTCGTAAATCATTGTGTGTATTTTTTACAACTTAAGTTTTCCTTATGGATCTATACAAATACTTATAAAGGCTCTTTGAGAATGGACAAGTTAGAAAAGCTTTTTTGTAGTATTTAAATCCATTTTTCCAATCACTCCTTTGAGAATAGAAATAACCGATTGAAGCTAGTACTTTAGCTTTAGAATCAGGATTTAAATCTAATTCATCCCTGAATTTTTTTAGCTTAGTTTTCTGACTTATAATAGCATTCTTTAGCCCTATAGTATCATTTCTTGTTATTCTCTTATTACCATGATTTTCATGGTATCTTACCAAAACTTCCGGGACAAGGTCGACTTCATAATTTTGACATATCCTCCTAATAAAGTCTCCATCATTTCCCCTTGGTAAATTAGTGTCAAACCCACCAATCTCTTCTGCAATTTCTGTCTTCACTAATAAAGTTGATGCATTACCTATTGGCTGAGATGACAATGTTTCTTTAAAAATATCTCCTCTGAGTTTGGGATGTCGCTGTTGTATCAACTTTTTACCGTCATAGAAGTCCATCCAACAGTATATCAATCCCACTTTGGAGTCAACACTTTCAAATACTTGAACTTGCTTTTCTAACTTTGAAGGTAACCACTCATCATCATCATCTAAAAATGCCAAGTATTTTCCACCTGCATGTTTAATGCCAGTATTTCTGGCAACAGATACATGTTTATTTTCATTATGTCTTATATAAATAATCCTTTCATCTTCATATTCTGCTATTACCTCATTAGTGTTATCCGTTGAAGCATCATCAACTACTAAACATTCTAAATGAGAATAGGTTTGTTGCAGTACGCTATCTATAGCTCTTTTTAGTAGCTTAGATCGGTTGTACGTTGGAATTATTACTGAAACTAAAGGCTTGCTCATTCTTTTGGATTATTTTTTAGCTTCTAATATTATTTGGAAAACATTTTTCATCCACTCAGTATCAGCATGTCTTTCCAAATTAGATAGCTCATCAATACTAGATTCGCCAAATGATAACCTGTTTACCTCTTTAAACCCTGCTAAATGTAAAACTTTCTCGAGGGTGGAATAATCATAAATGAATTGGTGGCCCCACAAACGAAACATATCATTGTTAAAGTGGCAGGTGTTCATTACATCTGGGTTATGGTTATTTTTATGCCTTTCTACAACCTCTTTTTGGGATACCATGTCATTCTGATCCAAATATATCTGGTAAAGCAAAAATAAATCTGGTGTGGCTAGTCGTAACACGCCACCATTCTTTAAAATACGATAAGATTCATTAATAAAATATTTACCATCATCTAAAGTAATATGTTCTATAAATTGTTCCGCAAATATATAATCAACTGAATAATCTGGAAAAGGCATTTTCTTTGTAGCATTCAAATAGATATCACCCGTTATAATATCTCCATTAATCCATCCATATTTTACGTGCCGCCCCCCCAACCTGCAATTTAATTTTATTGTTATTTTTCAAACTCATATTTAAAAATTGAAAACTATAATTTTTAAATTAGACCGCAACTCAGAATAAGCTTGAAAGTTGTTTCCGATTCCTTTTCAACATATAAATAATAGACTTCCAGTTATCTACTACAGAAGAAAAACCAGGATAAGAATAAGATGTATTACTTACTTCTTTTTTAAGAATAACTATATTATCATATTCTTGAACTATACGTAATTGATCCCGATAAGTATTAATCCAATTCTGAACCGTCTGTTTGGAATTTTCTCGGTGATAGTCATCAAGTGCAATAATCCCATTTTGGTTGATATTTGAGAATATTTGATAAAGAACACCTTCTCTACCACGAACTGTTTGATGTTCAACTGGGCCGTCTATAAGAACAAAATCAATATCCGAACTATTATCGCACTTGTTTAGATCATATGTTAAAAATAACCTTAACTTGCCCACCGAAATTACCTTTAAAGGACAATATTTAACAACTGCATTATTTATATCATATGAATTTAATAGTGAACTAGTTTCTTTATAATATTTTTCGCTTTGTTCTATTGAGGTAATACTTGAAGATTGAAAATCATGAGCTAAGCGAACTGTACTATTACCACTCCCAAACTCAAGTATATTTTTAATATTTCTATTTTTTAAAAAGTCCTTAATCAATTTATAATTATCTTCTCCTAGACCATAAGGAGTATTCAGTGATGGTATTGCTTCATCCATATCTTATTTTTTTACGTTATTAAAGGGATTTTTACACCTAATTTCTTAAATAAACTTATTAAAATTGTCCTTCCTGTGATCTTTTCAATGACTACCAAAGTCGTTATATAAACTCCAAAACCTAATGATACAGTAACAATAACATTTAATATCCCATTGTATTCAAAGAAGAAAGCTGATAATATTAATGTTACAACTGTTAAAACTAATCCTGATACAAGTGCAGGCCATAAACTAAAAATAACTGATGCTACACCATGAAATTTTCTTCTATATAAAAGCATGTAATAGATGAATAGAGATATTGTTGAAAGGACATATGCTAAAGAAACATATATTAATCCTGCTTCATATAAACTACAAAAGAATAGACCTAACAATAATGTTACTGCACGTAAAGCTTCTACTCGAAAAACATTGGAAGTAAATCCTATAGCCTTAAATAAAGAAGCTGTTGAAGCACCAAGACCTCTAAAGAAGGCTCCAACAGCTATAATTGGTAGAATGGGTATAATCTCTGTCCATTTCTCTCCTAAAACAATTAAGATTAGCTCATTATTTAACAATATTAACCATATTATTAAAGGCATCAGGAATATTGAAATTGCTGCAAAAGTTTTTTTATAGTTTTTTTGTAATAACTCTGTATTATGTTGCAATTCGGCATAACTAGACTGAACAACCTTACCAATTTGCTTAGCTATTTCTGTAGTTGGTAAATTAGCAACAAAATAAGCCATTTGATAAACTCCTAAAGCGCTAGTACCTATAATTTTGCCAACAAATATATTATCTGCTTGTAAAGAAATATAACTTACTACACCAGCACCCAATAACCAGACCCCATATTTAAAAAGTCCTTTTGCCTTTTGCCAATTGAATGAAATCTTAGGTCGATAAGGATGAAAGTAAAATGAAGTTATCAACATTACAGCCTCCCCAGCAACATTGCCCCAAACTAACGCCCAGACATCTTGCCATAAAAAAGCCAAGATTACTGTGACTATAAAGTTTGTCATAACACCTGTAAACAAGAAAATAGACTCATTCCGAAAATCCATCTCCTTACGAAATAAGACAACTCCTATACTTCTAAATCCTTTAAGAACTTGTGTTAAAGCAAGTACCTGAACAATTGGCACAACACGGGGCTCATTGAAGAATACTGCAATTGTTGGAGCTCCTATATATACAATTAAGCCAATTAAAGCTCCACGAAGAACTTGTATCCAATAGCTTGTATGCAAATACCCTTCAATTTTTTCTTGTATATGAATCAGGGCATCATCAAAACCAGTTCTCGTAAGAACTTCAAAAGCAAGAAGCATAAGAGAGGCAATCCCGAAAAGACCAAAATCTTCTGGAAATAGTAAGCGGGCAAGGATTATCTGTTTGACAGCCCCAAATGCCTTTTGTATAACTCTAAAAACAGATACCCAAAAAGAACCGCCTATAATCTTACTGGCTAAATTAGACATTAGCTAATAGCGTAATTATATGGGTTCTTTTTAATTTATAGAAGTGTTCTGATACCACTGTACAAATTTTTTCAATCCTTTATACAAATTATAATTAGGATTATACCCTAGTAACTCTCTCGCTTTGCTCACATCCGCCCATGTCTGCTCCACATCGCCCGGTACTTCCGGAGCGTGGGTTTTATTATCCGCTTCAATACCAGAAGCCTCTTCAATCGCTTCCACCAGTTCTAAGAGCTGCACCGTCCGGTTATTGCCGAGGTTGATGATTTCATACATGCTGTCGGTGTAGTCAATAGCGGCCATTACCCCGTCAATGATATCATCAATATAGGTGTAATCGCGCCGGCTGCTGCCGTCACCGTACAAGGTAATCTGTTCTCCGTTGCTCATTAAACGCAGGAATTTGTGAATAGCCAGGTCCGGCCGCTGACGCGGTCCGTACACCGTAAAGAAGCGCAGGGCCAGGAACTGCATGTCGTACAGTTCACTATACACATGCCCCATCAGTTCCCCGTTCACTTTTGTACTGGCATAGGGACTGATCGGCTTCAGCACATGATCATCTTCCGACCACGGCACATTTTCATTGGTACCATACACACTGCTAGATGAGGCAAAGATAAACTGTTTGACATCCCGCTCCTTGGCAAATTCCAGTATGTTCTGTGTTCCCATCACGTTTACTTCCTGGAACCCAACTGGATCTTTCACCGAGGGACGCACCCCTGCCTTTGCGGCCAGATGTACAATTACATCAATATCTTCGGTAATCTTATCACGGAAAGTATCAAGATTCCGGATATCTTCTTCCACCAACCGATACTTGTTATTCATCCGATGGCTGTTGATATTGTTTTCTTTAATAGAGCGGTTGTAATAGGGATCAAAGTTATCGATGCAAATTACTCTATCTCCATTTTCGAGAAGTCGATCTACTAAGTGGCTTCCTATAAATCCTGCGCCCCCTGTAACAATAACTTTTCTCATAATCTATACTTCAAGAATCATTAACTAATATTTGTATGTCCTACTCTTTTAACCTTCTCCAAAAAGTACTCTAAAATTTTTTGGAGTCCTTGTTTCCTATCAATAATTGGTTCCCAGTCCAAAACCTTTTTTGCCCGACTTATATCCGGCTGTCGGACCTGAGGATCGTCCTTCGGCAATTCTTCGAAGACAATCTCACTGTCAGATTCGGTTAATTCAATAATTTCTTTGGCAAACTCCAAGATCGTAACCTCTTCGGGATTCCCAATATTTATAGGTTCAATATAATCGGAATGCGACAAGCACCAGATCCCTTCAACAAGATCATCCACATACATAAAGGAACGGGTTTGTGATCCGTCTCCGTACACCGTCAGCGGATTACCATTCAGAGCCTGACGCATAAAGGTCGGCAAGGCCCGTCCATCGTTCAATCGCATTCGTGAGCCATAGGTATTGAAGATTCGGACTATACGGGTATCCACTCCATGATACCGGTGATAGCCCATGGTCATGGCTTCTGCAAAGCGTTTGGCCTCATCATAAACTCCACGATCTCCTATGGGATTTACATTTCCCCAATAATCTTCTGCCTGGGGATGTACCAATGGGTCTCCATAAACTTCACTGGTGGAGGCAAGTAAAAAACGCGCTCCCTTGGCTTTGGCCAAGCCAAGGGCTTTATGGGTGCCGAGTGAACCAACCTTTAATGTTTGTATTGGCATCTCAAGGTAGTCTATCGGGGAGGCCGGTGAGGCAAAGTGGAGAATCAGGTCCACCTCCCCTCCCACGTGGATATAGTTGGTGACGTCGTGCTTGATAAAGCTAAAGTCCTCGTTGCCGATCAGGTGCGCGATGTTATCGGCACTGCCGGTACTCAGGTTGTCCATGCAGATCACTTCGTACCCTTCCTGCAGGTAGCGGTCACATAGGTGAGAACCGAGGAACCCGGCGCCGCCGGTGATTAAGATACGAGGCTTTGTTTGTTTACGAGCTTTATTCATTGGTACTGTTTAAATGTTGAGTTGTTGAGGCGTTGAATTGTTGAACCGTTTACACAGCCTCTAATTCTTTTGCTTCAATTACAGGCCGCCCGACACTAATATAGGTGATGCCGGCATTGCGGGCGCGGTCCAGGTCGTAGAGGTTGCGGCCGTCGAAGATGACCGGCTGTTTCATCTCGTCTTTGAAGTGGTCGACCGTGGGGCGGCGGAACTCGTTCCACTCGGTGCAGATGATCAGCGCATCGATGTCATCAAGGGCGTCCTTCTGATCGTGGACGAAGGTGGTAGCATCAAGCACCCGCTGGGTGGTGGCCCGCTTGAAGGTGCCGATCGCTTCCGGGTCGTAGGCGATCAGCCGGGCGCCCTGCTTTACGAGTTCATCTGCTACATACAGGGCCGGGGCCTCCCGGATGTCGTCGGTCTCGGGCTTGAAGGAGAGTCCCCACACCCCGAAGGTCTTGCCGGAGAAATCGTTGGTCCCGTAGTAGGCCTCCATCTTGCGTACGATGGAGAGTTTCTGCGACTCGTTGACCTTCATGACCGAGTCCAGGATCTTGAAGTCGTAGCCGTTTTGGGCGGCGGTGTAGTGGATCGCCTGCACGTCTTTGGGGAAGCAGCTGCCCCCGTAGCCGATGCCGGCAAACAGGAACCGCTTGCCGATGCGCGAGTCGGTGCCGATGCCGCGGCGCACGTTGTCCACGTTGGCCCCTACGCGCTCGCAGATATTGGCAATCTCGTTCATAAAGGTGATCTTGGTCGCCAGCATGGCGTTGGCGGCGTACTTGGTCAGCTCAGAGCTGCGCTCGTCCATCACGATGATCGGGTTGCCGGAGCGCACAAACGGCTCGTAGAGGGTGGTCATAATCTCGGCGGCCCGCTCGGAGCCGGTCCCGATGACCACGCGCTCGGGCTTCATGAAGTCTTCCACGGCCGCCCCCTCGCGCAGGAACTCGGGGTTGGAGACCACGTCAAACAGTTCCGGGTCGGCGTGCTCGGCAATCGCCTCCCGCACGCGGTCGGCGGTCCCCACCGGCACGGTCGACTTGTTGACGATGACCGTATAGTCGGTGAGCATCCCGCCCAGCTGCCCGGCGACCTTCATCACGGCCGAGAGGTCGGCCTGGCCGTCGCCGCCCGGAGGGGTCGGCAGGCAGAGGAATACGATATCGGCACCGGTCACCGCTTCAGCCATGTCGGTGGTAAAGTGCAGGCGGTTCTCCCTGATGGAGCGGTCAAAGATCGCTTCCAGGCCGGGCTCGTAGATCGGGACGTTGCCTTCCCGAAGGGTTTTTACTTTCTTCTCGTCGATATCTACGCATGTCACGTTATTCCCGGAATCGGCGAAGCAGGTGCCGCTGACCAGCCCTACATACCCGGTGCCTATTATTGCTATGTTCATATCGTAGTTATAGTATTATTTTGATTTTAAAATTATATTAACTGGCAGGTTGCTTTTCACCTTTTATCTTCTTCAAATCTTTCTCGACCATATCCTTGACCAAATCATCAATACTATAATCGAAGGTCCACCCCATCTTTTCTTTAGCTTTAGAGGGATCACCTAATAGAATATCTACTTCCGTAGGCCGGAAATACTGTGGATCTACTTCAACAATCTGTTTACCATTATTTTTATTTATGCCCACTTCATTCACGCCTTCACCCTGCCATTCAATCTCGATATCCAGGCACTTCAAGGCTGAAGTACAAAATTCTCGCACTGTTGTTGTTTCACCAGTGGCCAACACAAAATCCTCCGGCTCCTCCTGTTGCATCATGAGCCACATGCCACGTACATAATCTTTGGCATGGCCCCAGTCGCGCTTGGCATTGAGGTTGCCCAGAAATAATTTTTCCTGCTGGCCTTCTGCGATCCGAACAGCCGCACGTGTAATCTTACGTGTTACGAATGTTTCACCCCGCCGCGGTGATTCATGATTAAAAAGGATACCATTTACCGCATACATGTCATACGCTTCACGGTAGTTTTTGGTAATCCAGTAGGCGTAGAGTTTTGCTGCCGCATAGGGTGAGCGCGGGTAAAATGGGGTATCTTCGTTTTGAGGCGTCTCTACCACTTTTCCATAAAGCTCAGAAGTAGACGCCTGGTAAAATTTTGTCTTCTTTTCCAGTCCCAGGATTCGGATAGCTTCAAGTATCCTCAGCACCCCAAGGGCATCAACATCCGCGGTATATTCCGGGGCCTCAAACGAAACCTGCACATGGCTCTGGGCTGCCAAATTATAAATCTCGTCCGGCTGAGTTTCCTGGATGATTCGAATCAGGTTGGTGGAGTCGGTTAGGTCTCCATAGTGCAAGTAAAACGGAAGACCTTTAAAGTGGGGATCGTGGTAGAGGTGGTCTACCCGGTCGGTGTTAAACTGGCTGGCACGACGCTTTATGCCGTGGACTTCATAGCCTTTGTCGAGTAGTAGTTCTGCCAGGTATGATCCGTCCTGGCCTGTTATTCCAGTGATTAGGGCAACCTTGTTTTTAGTAGCAGTCAAAGTACAGTTATTTAGTCGTTATAAATTTCAAAGTTAGTAATAAGCTGAAAGTTGAAAGCTCAAAGCTGAAAGTAAAAACTTTGAGCTTTCAGCTTGGGACTTTCAACTTTTCTTTATTGCGTTGATTAATCCTTTAGTCATGGAGGCTATTTCGAGTGCCTCGTTTTCGAGTTTTTCAAAATCTTCATTAGTAATCCAATTTCGCTTATGAAATATGGTTGCCAAAGTTATCGTCTCATATAATGAGCCCCTGGCGATATATAAATACTGAATAAATTCCTTTTTAGACCTTCTGCCTTTTCCTTCAGCTATATTCATCGAAACCGACGTACAAGCTGACTCGAATTGTTCTACCAGTCTAAAATGATTCTGTGGAGTATCCAGATTCTCAGATAAGGAAATGGCAAAATCAGCAAATTCGATAGCTCTTTCCCAAACCTTTAAATCTTTAAAAGCAAAATCTGTGTTCATAGAAGCTGAAAGCTCAAAGTTTCAAGCTGAAAGTAATTAAAAATTGACCTGTCAGTAGTTTTATGATATCAAATCCTTTTTACGCATTTTGCTAAAAGTTGAATGCTAAATGTTGAAAGAGTTATGCTTTGAGCTTGGGGCTTTCAGCTTTCAACTTTCAGCTCTTTTATCTCGTCTAAATTCTCTTTAAACCACTCATAAGTAGCCTTTATACCATCTTTCAGCTCGATGTTATAGGTCCAGCCGGCTTTGTTCATACGGCTTACGTCCATCAGCTTTCTTGGCGTGCCGTCGGGTTTGGAGGTATCCCAGTTGATATCTCCTTCATGGCCGACTATATCCTGTATAAGCAGGGCCAGGTCTTTAACCGTAATATCCTTTCCTGTGCCTACATTGTAGAGATCATATTCCATCTCATTATTAAGAGTAAAGAACACGGCATTTGCTACATCATCGACATGTAAAAATTCACGCATGGGCGATCCCGTGCCCCAGAGGGGGACAGGGCTATGCCTGTTTTCTTTGGCTTCATGAAATTTACGTATCATGGCCGGCAGCACGTGAGAGGTCTTCAGATCAAAGTTATCGTTGGGGCCGTACAGGTTGGTAGGCATCAGTGAAACATAATCACGATCATATTGTCTCCGCAAAGCGTCCACCATCTTCACCCCTGCAATTTTGGCGATGGCATACCACTGGTTGGTCGGTTCCAGTGGGCCGGTCAAGAGTGCGTCTTCGCTCATCGGCTGGTCGGCGTGCTTGGGATAGATACAGGAGCTGCCCAGGAAAACCAGTTTATCAACTTCATGTTCATGAGAGGCCGCAATAATGTTGTTTTGTATCTCAAGATTTTCGTACAGGAACTGCCAGGGATATTCATCATTTGCCAATATCCCCCCTACCCTTGCGGCTGCATCGACAACTATATCTGGTTTTTCTTTTTGGAAAAACTGACGTACGGCCTGCTGGTTGCGAAGATCCAGTTCGGAACTGGTGCGCAAAACTAAATTCTCATATCCCTCTTGCTCGAATTTACGCTTAACAGCTGAGCCTACCATGCCACGATGGCCGGCGATGTAGATTTTGGTATCTTTTTGTAACATGTAAGGAGTACTTAGAAATGTCTTTACAAAGACGCATTCGATGCGTCTCTACAGATTAGAATTATCTATCTCAATCGCTCAATGATAAGGAACCCTGTGGCAATACTGGACAAGACCGGCGCCACAACCCGTACATAATCTACGAATGAGGGTCTCCTCTTGACCTGCAGTGCAACCACCTGGTTGTTCTTCAAATCAAACTCGCGCATTCCATCCGGCAGCGGCTCGTTAAAACGGTACCTGAAATTTTGAACCTCTTCCATACCGGTCACATCATTATACTCAGAAATATTTACCTCTACCCGCAGTTTCGACCAGTCGAGTCTGGTTTGATCATCGCTTATCGTTTGAGGGCCAAAAGCATAAGAAATCAATTCAGGAAGTGATGTATTTCGTGGCACCAAATAACGACCGGAACTTCCTACGTCCCCCCATACATTAAGCGTATCAGCAAGCTGTCCGGGTTCGGCAACTCGTATAATTCGATCCGCCATACGAAACTGTTGACTCATGTTCAGTTGACGCCCTGAATCTTGCGCATGACTTTGAGATGGAGAAACAAAGAGGGAAAAGACTAAGACTAAGGTTGAGGTTGAGACTAAGGTTAAGGCCTTGGTCAGCTGGAGTGCTGTAATGGACGCTGACAGCTTTTGTAAAAAGTTGGAGATCATGTTGTAGTGTATTGCGTGTGCGAGGCTAAGGATGTTTAAAGTGTTAGGTCGAAGGACAAGAAGTCTTAAGGTCGAAGGTCTTTAAGGTCTAAGGTCAAAAGTCTGAAAGTCGAAGGTCGTTTGTTGTTGAAGGTTGCAGGTTGCAGGTTTAACTGCTAAACGTTTAAACGCTTCAACAGCTCAACGAAGTTTTTAGGGATAACTGAGCAACTCGATTTCTGTAATGCAAGAAACCCAAATATGCTGCCCTTTCAGCACTTTTTTGGAAAGCTCCAACCCATTAAAAAAATTAACTAACAAGGAAGTGTCAGCAACGATGTTATTTCCACTCATTCCGTACTTCTTTTTGGTATGTCAATCCATCGATATCAAAAGAGACTTTCCCGAAGTACCGATCAAGCTTTATTTTATCCTTGTGTTTGCGATTCAACACCTTATGAATTGCTTCACATATGGCTTTATCTGAATCATTTTTATGTATTGTTACAGACATATTGCTGATTACTGGATATTAAAGGTTTTTGGGTTACCGAATAATATAGCATAACAGGTACTTATATTCAGGGGTCTATATTTATTTTAAGGTTGAAGGTTAAATGTTAAACGATTTATCTGCTAAACGATTCAATGGTTCAACGTCTAAACTTCTCAACGATTCAACGAATCAAGCTGCGTATTGCAGCACTTCAACTTCTGCATTATTGGCAACAGCTTTTTCCGCGGTATCCATAATTTTTTTTGTAACTGATTCTGTTAATGTGTATTCGCCACAATTTTCGCAGACAGAGGCTGGTACACTTTTAATCACAATGATACTATTGCCCCTTTGCAGGGTCACGGTCACCTTGCCATCTTTCATTTTTCCGGATTTACAAATTGTACATTCCATTGAACTCACAAATTTTTTCTTGTTTTAAAATCATCTTCCCAAATATCTGGTGATGGTTCGTAAGCTGTAATTATGATACAGGTTTTTGAGCTTGCATCAACAGCAACTACAACATGTATCGGTCGTTAATTGATAATATACAACATCAAATAACTTGGATACGGTCGATCATCGGGATATGATGCTATCTTTTTTCCATGCTTAACCACTGTCTTCACATTTTCTATAGATATAACCCGCGTAAACATTTGCTCAATGGCATGCCTTGTAAAATCAAACTTTTCACAATTCACTTATTAACGCTCTAACAGTTGAAAATTATGAATGACAGAGATTGCTTGTTTTTGTGTTTTGGATCAAGGGTGTATTTGTTGAATTTTTTTACGCTTCAACAGCTAAACGATTCAACGCCTAAACGTCTCAACGGTTCAACATTTCAAAGACTAACTTTTCAACGGATCAACGGAGTTAAGTTTTAGTGTAAAAGATCAAAAAGTTTTAAAATCAAAGTTCTTGTTGAGGTCTTAAGGCGTTTATGTATTGAGAAATTGAAGCCAGGTTTAAACTTCTCAATGTTTCAACGATTAAACATTTCAACGATCATTACGCCCCTCAAAAGCCTCATTTCGATTAAGTGGCTAAGTGTAACGCCTGACAGGGATTAAATCAAGTTGTGAGTGATTATAACTTTAAGAAAATTTTAATGTTCCGAGGTGATTGTTCTTTTTTAGTGATAAAAGGAATAGATGCATTGGTGTGAGGTCTAATTATCTGATTGGAGTCTTAATATCATTTGGGGTGTCCATTTTTTTAGCGATAAAAAAATAGACGAAAAAAATCGCCGGCTGGGGATTTATTCCCCTGGCTGCACTTTGCTTCGGCTAAAAGAAATCTAGATTTTCACATCTCCCGTCTTTTCTTAGCATTTAAATTTTCAGCATTTACTGGTTTTAAATTATTTACAGGAGCAGGATTTCTTTCTTAACGCCTCTGCTTCGTTTGCCCGGACGGGTCATAAATCGCTAGGCCGGAAGTTTCGATTTTGAATTTAAAATGAAGAATGAGTGAAAATTAAGTTTAGTCCCCCTTTTGGCAATTCATTGGTAAATATCACAATGTGGTGTCGGAAGGGGGCATGGGGGATGACCAGCATTGCTGTTTTTCTCTGCTTAGACTTCAGGTTTCACAGCACGAGAAGAAAACCGAAGCATTAATGTTTGATGAGGGCCTGGCAAGATATGCATGCGTTCCCCTCCATGCAGCGGCGCTTTTTCCACTGGAGGGAGGGGTTCAGGGGTGGGTCATCAAAGCAGCGTAATCGAATAAGGCTCCTGGTTGACAATTTGTATGTGTGTTCTTTTTAAAGATAAAAGGAATGGCTGAATTCGGATTGGGAGGTCTAATTATCTGATTGGAGTCTTTTTCCCGTTGTAGTGTTCATTTTTTCGATGAGGAAAATCCGCCAGGAGTCGGACTGGAACTGTCCACCAAAAAACTCACTGGGGAATTGAAGATATTGCTCTTACCGAGTATTTTTACAACGGATTGCTTTTAAACGTCAGGGGCTACTTCCCCTGTACGTGGCGCAATTCCCCAGACCCCGTTCCCCATTCATAAAAAAACAGTAAAAATAAAAGCATTCTGTTTGAAGATGGGCTGAGAAAAAAACAGGCGGGCCTTGGACCTTAGACTTTCTGACATTTGACCTACCCAAAATGGTTTCTTCACGCTTCGGTTCCGGGCACTTTGCTCAACAAAAATTTCGTAGGGCGGAAAGGGTAAACTCGCAACAAATCCAGAGCAGAATTACTTTCTTTTAACGCCTATCCGTTTTCGCCCCCGGGCGGTTCATGAATCTGAGGCCGGAGAAGATAAAATTATGAATTAATAAATGGCTCCAAAGAAAGTCCCCTTTAGGGGATTTAGGGGTGCCCTTGTCCTTGAAAGATCTCTCCCTCCGCAGGCTGCGGTCGAGATGACGGGGTTGATGGGTGTGGCTTTTCTTCTTGGAGAGCGGGCAGTAATCAACAATCTATGCAAACTCTATAACGTCATTTCGACTGCCAAGGAGAAATCTTTCCTGAAAAGGGCTCCGTTTTGAATTTGACCATGAAATGGGATACTGCCTGAATATGCTTTTGGGAAGCATTGACGAGTATGGAACCGGGATAAAGCTTTATTTCAGATTAGCGACGTTGTTTCTGTTTTTGCCCTTCTCCGAGGAAGATCTCTCCCTGCGCAGGCTGCGGTCGAGATGACGGGTTTGGGGGATGGGGCTTTTGTACCTGGATAGCGGTCCGTAATCAACAACCAGGCCCCTACACGTAAGCGTCATTTCGAGCGTCAGGGAGAAATCTTCCTCGATAAAGGCTTTATCTTTGATAATAAACATAAGCCCATGGCATGGATACGAGACCTTTTTGACGTTGCCTCCCGCAGCAGCGCTGCGGGTTACATTTGTTTGCTCTTTTCCCTGGGAAGATCTCTCTTCCGAATGCCTTCGGGATCGAGATGACTGGTTGTGGATAGAGGCATAATGTTCAGGAGCGGGCCGAAAGTGACAACCAACATTCAACCTATAACCTTCAACAGTTCAACATTTCAACAACTCAACATTTCAACGCTGGGAGACCTCTCAAGGGGTGTAACAGGGCTGTTCAGGTGGTGATGAGGGCTGTTTACCTCCTAAAAGGGGCTCTCAACCAGTCAAGAAGATCGCCTTTCCGAGCAAATGGATCGCTTTTGTTGATAATGAGGTCACAATTGTCGTTTCCGAGGACTCTTGATCGACTTTTTAGTTCTCTTTTGTCGTCCTGGAGAACTAGTTATCCACAAATTGGAACTGGTTTTCCACAATTATCTCTTCAATTCCGAAAAAAGCGGCCTCATTTATCGAAAACGTAAGCTTCTTGCTAAAAAAAGTGGGCATGTTATTAACAAAAGTGATCCTCCTGCAAGATAATCAGAGGTGATTATCCCCTAAACAGGGCTTATTACAGCCTATGGAGCCTTGATATCAAATATGATTAATTATATAATAGAATTTATATTTAATTGACCTGTAGATGTACAGTACAGTGTCAATTTATATATCATATTGTAGAAACTACTTTATTATCTCGTAAAAAAATATTTAGTTTCTATTGGCAGAGCGTAAATCATGGAGAACTACTTGAGAGGTATCCTCTCATTATCTGAAAATATTTGTATATGAGAATTATGAGAACGTGTTTAGCGGTTGAAAGCCTAATTATCAGGTCTGGGAACGCTTATTTGACAAATACAACGCAGTTATGCCTTATCCATAGGGCAGTAACTAATTCCCGTGCAAGTGGTAGGCACGATCCAGGGGCAAGGTCACCTCAGTTCATATTCTAACCGGTAAAAGTAATTATGTAAATCATGACAGAAGACTATTCTGAATCACAGGGGGAACCGGACACCGTGTGATTCCTACTAATAAGTCCGGGTAAAGTAAAGGAGCCAATTTATGGCTTATAATAAGAGAAACATTTCAGACGCATATGATAAGTTATCATACCGTCTGGAAGCGTTAAAGACGATTGAACCTGAATTCGATTTCAACAATGGGCTGGAAGTGGAACAGCTTGAGCAGCTGGCGGATAACCTGCTGGATACGCTCAATGACTACAATTCCGCTTTGATGGATGCGGACGACCTTCGTTCATCCATTGAAGCCCTGGAAAAGCAGGCCCAGGATGTCTCCGAGCGCTTGTTGGCTATGGTTCTGGCCAAGTATGGACGCGACTCTATGGAATACCGCAGGGTCGGCGGAACGCAGAAAAGCCAGATCGATCCCACGGGTACTCGTCCCATAACGTTTGATCCGGAATTAGAAAATGGGTCAACGAGTGGCGGCGATGGCTCGGATTCGGGTTCGGGTTCGACATAAAGAAAGGCTCTTAGAAGTTAATCTAAGAGCCCCTATCTCAAAAGCGACCTTGGTTAGAGCCCGGGTCGCTTTTTTATCTGTAAATATCCGGATGAGGACGTTTTACTTCGTGAGTCTAACAATAACGTTCGGTATTATCCTTTTGGGTCGGATGGTCATAATCCTGGCTTAGTGTAACGATCCTCTTTGAGCTTCTTTGGTTGAATGTCCTTCTATATCCTATATCTATCTGCTACTATTATAAATAGTATAAATATGGATAGAATTACAAATAGGTGTCTATTTTTTTAGCGATAAAAAAATAGACGAAAAAAATCGCCGGCGGGGATTTATTCCCCTGGCTGCACTTCGCTTTGGCTAAAAGAAATCTAGATTTTCACATCCTCCGTCTTTTCTTAGCATTCAAATTTTCAGCATTTACTGGTTTTAAATTAATACTGGAGCAGGATTTCTTTCTTAACGCCTGCGCTTCGTTTGCCCGGGCGGGTCATAAATCAAGGCCGGAAAAAAGAATCAGAATTCACAAATAAAGTCTTGGAAAAGCTTTTGTGCCGACCTTCAGACCTTTGACTTTCTATCCTTTGACCTATCGTAACGCTTCGGTTCCGGTCACTTTACTCAACAAAAATTTCGAAGGGCGGAAACTGGAACAATTAGGGCTCATTAAAAACCCAACACATCATTCTTTAATTTGCCTCAGATACTCCAAGTCATCCTGATCTTTACTTCGGCCAACCTTTTCTTTGTTAATCAATAAATGTGAAAGGCCAATAATAAAGATGGGTACCGATTCGCCATTAATTTGGACCTGCTCCCTCTTTTTATCTTCCCATGCATTATCAAACTTTACGCCTTCAATTGAATTCAACAGATCTATTCTGTTTGGTGGCGTCCCAAATTGTATGACATATCCAAGATTACCCAACTCCTCTTGGTCTGTTATTCCGGGTATATCTCCGTTCCAAAATTCCAACAAGGCTTCAAAAAGAGCCTTAATATTACCGGAACTATTCAAGTAAAAGAAATCAACATCCCCTGTTAACCGAGGGTAGCCATAATAAATGACAGCCTCTCCACCTACTATCATATATTTTACTTGGTATTTATGAAGAAGAAACAGAAACTCCTGTGTATCAGCTGAAAAATGATCGGCTTTCATTCCTCTCCTTCATGTTTGTGGTAGGCCCTTATGTCGATCGTTTTTTCGCCATATACTCGCTTTTTTAACACTGCTGCAACCTCTTGTCGCTGCTCATGGGTCATCTCCAAAGCTTGGTGGATATCCCATTTCCGTGCTTCATCTTGATTCTTAGCTATATGTACTATACGCTCCATATCAAATTCAACAAGGTTTGAATTTTAGATTTCAATTTAGTTGTTAACCTATACTTTTCCAATTTTTGGGGTTGCTAAGGCTGGTGTAATGGTAGAGCTCTCTCCCTAACAGTTCAATGGCACCAAAGAAAGTCCCCTTTAGAGCCTGTCCATGAGATCAGGATTCTAATTAATTATCATTTTGGAGTCTTATTCCCGTTGTGATGTTCATTTTTTCATTGAAGAAAAAACGAACCAAAAAATTCCCCGCCAGATGAAATTTTTGTTGCGTTTCCTCCTCCCGAAAGCTTTCGGGAAAAACCATTTAAACTCGATCCGAAAATACACGGATCTCAGACAAAAATGGTTTCTACACGCTTCGGTTCCGGGCACTTTGCTCAACAAAAATTTCGAAGGGCGGATACTGGAATTTTGAATTGTTAATAATGGCTCCACAGAAAGTCCCCTTTAGGGGATTTAGGGGTGCCCTTGTCCTTGAAAGATCTCTCCCTCCGCTAGCTGCGGTCGAGATGACTGGTTTGGGAGATATGGCTTTTGTTCTTGGAAGGCGGGGCGCAATCAACAACCAGGCCCCTACACGTAAGCGTCATTTCGACCGTCAGGGAGAAATCTTCCTCGATAAAGGCTTTAATCTTTGATAATAAACATAAGCCCATGGCATGGATACGAGACCTTTTTGACGTTGCCTCCCGCAGCAGCGCTGCGGGTTACATTTGTTTGCTCTTTTCCCTGGGAAGATCTCTCCCTCCGCTAGCTGCGGTCGAGATGACTGGTTTAAGGATAGGATCATAATGTTCAGAGGGCGGGCCGAAAGCGACAACCAACATTCAACCTTATAACCTTCAACAGTTCAACACCTCAACAACAAAACGACCTTAGTCCTTCAGACTTTGTGACTTTTGACCTTAAAGACCTTCTAACTTTACAGCCTTGGCAAACCGGTTGAAATCATCCAGGTTGTCCAGCAGGTGGTACAGACGGTCAATATCGACAGTCACATACTCGTGGACTAATATATTTCGCAGGCCCGCCATCGCTTTCAATCTCTTGCTCAACTTATCATCGATATAATCAAACTTTCGCAGAAGCTCTATACAATCCCCGTATGTTTCGGCATTCCCCAAGTTGTTGTGAACCACCAGGTGGCAGGAAATATCAATCACAATCTGTATAGACTCGAGGAGTCCATAGCGGAGGGCCCATTCTTTGGTCGTATCATTTTTAATCTCTTCGGAAGAATGTTTCCTTTTGAATAGTTCGAGTTCTGCAATGTTGTCCTCCAGTTGGCGTAGCCGCTCATTCATAGTTTCTCTGGCCAAATTTATCTGATTCCAGTCGCTTTGAGAATGCCTTATCTATTTCTCTTCTCAAATGGGCAGTATCGAAGTAATGCAGCAATGTCTTTTTCTTAAAGCGGGTATGATGCTGTGGGTTTTTATTTAGTAACAGCTCGCCATTTGTGACAATAGCGTATACAAATGCGGGATGGTTGCCCGGCATGTTATTTAAACAGGTGAGGTCCACAGATTTACTGACCCGTTCACCCAGTTCTGTCTCCATCAACCCCAACCGGAGAAGATCAAGTTCAGTGCCTGTATAGATCGCTATGTCGATATCTCTGAATCGCTCCTCCTCAACAAACGAGCCAAAAATATACGCAAACAGAATCTCATGCTGATCTGCCAGGTAGCGCTTAATTTCGGCCCGGATGGTCTGCTTGTTCATGGCAGATTATTTTTATGGATTATCAATCTGGTAAATACAGGATAAAGATTTAAATTTTAAGATTTAAATTTAAAAATAGGTAGCAAGCATTACTGGTGCAGTCTACCTCCGAGGTGGCTGCACACATACCACAATTGAATATGTTTCGAGACCTAATTATCAGATTGGAGTCTTATTCCCGTTGTGGTATTCATTTTTTTATCGATAAAAAAATGAATCAAAAAAATCGCCGGCTGGTGTAAACTTGACCTGAAGGGCTCTACGTTCCGCTAAAAAAATCACAGATTTTTTCTTTACGCTTCACTCCGTTTCCTTCCGGGCGGTCAACTTGACCAAGGCCGAAGATGGGGAGCTCCCAGTGAATACTAAGCAGGACTTCTTTCTTAATGCTTCGGCTGAGCTCTTTTTTCAGCGAAATTTACGTTAGGGCGGGTACTGGAATTTTGAATTGTTAATGATGGCTCCACAGAAAGTCCCCTTTAGGGGATTTAGGGGTGCCCTTGTCCTTGAAAGATCTCTCCCTCCGCAGGCTGCGGTCGAGATGACGGGGTTGATGGGTGTGGCTTTTCTTCTTGGAGAGCGGGCAGTAATCAACAATCCATGCAAACACTATAACGTCATTTCGACTGCCAAGGAGAAATCTTTCTCGATGGGGGCTCTATGTTATAAATAGGCTATTAGCATAGAAGAAGGCTCAGCATATTTCCACAACCCACTGCCCCGGGAACCCACCCCGCCTCGTGAACTCGGCACCCCTCCCAAGAGGGGACTTATATGAGTCCTTTTAATACATTGTTCTCCTATCCAAAACTACGACCCATATCTCGGTACCGTTGCTCTGCGGCGGTACCCGGTGGGCGCTCTGCGTCCAGGCATCCTCATTTGACTAACGAAGCTGGTCGGCAGTACAACTGCCTACCAACATTATAGATTAAATTAGCAAGATACTGGTGCGGTCCACCTCAACGGTGGGCTGTATCTTCCACTATGACTGCCCTTGTCCTTGAAAGATCTTTTACTGCGCAGGCTCCGTTCCGCCGGTAGTCGGACACAGTCGAGATGACTGGTTTAAGGATAGGATTATATTCCCGGAAGGCGGGCCGCAATCAACAACCAAGCCTCTCAACGCTAGCGTCATTTCGACCGTGAGGGAGAAATCTTTCCTGAAAAGGGCTAGATTTGAATAGGGACCTCAAAATGAGATACGACCTGAACATTCTTTTTGGGAGGCCTGGACAATAAGGCACTGAACTGGTGGATGAGTTGTATTTGAGGTTTAACGGCTCTTCACTGGCCTGTGGCCTCTTCGTAGGAAGATCTCTCACTCACGTTCGAGATGACGGTTCATGTGTTAGGGCATAAATTTCGAAAGCTGCCAACAACTCAACAGTTCAACGTTTCAACAACTCAACAACAAAAAGACCTTCCGACTTTCGACCTAATCAAAAATGGTTTCTACACGCTCCGGTTCCGGGCACTCCCTTCAACAAAAATTTCGAAGGGCGGGTACTGGAATTTTGAATTGTTAATGATGGCTCCACAGAAAGTCCCCTTTAGAGCCTGTCCGACCACTGGCGGAGGATTTAGGGGTGCCCTTGTCCTTGAAAGATCTCTCCATGCGCAGGCTTCGGTCGAGATGACGGGTTTGGGAGATATGGCTTTTGTTCTTGGAAGGCGGGGCGCAATCAACAACCAAGCCCCTACACGTAAGCGTCATTTCGACCGTCAGGGAGAAATCTTTCTCGATAAAGGCTTATTCTTTAAACATATTTAGCGGTTAGATTAGATGGCAAAGAACCAAGAAGTACCCTCTGTGTCATCCCGGACCTCCGACAGCTCGGAGATCTCGTGGTGGCACTAAACGCTGATCTGTTGAGAGCTGATATCAAAGATAGAGGCTCTACGAGATCCTGAAACAAGTTCAGGATGACACAAAAGCTATTTTTTAACCGCTAAACGTGTTCTTTGATAATAAACATAAGCCCATGGCATGGATACGAGACCTTTTGACGTTGACTCCCGCAGCGGCGCTACGGGTTACATTTGTTTGCTCTTTTCCCTGGGAAGATCTCTCTTCCGAAAGCCTTCGGGATCGAGATGACTGGTTGTGGATAGAGGCATAATGTTCAGGAGCGGGCCGAAAGCGACAACCAACATTCAACCTATAACCTTCAACATTTCAACAATTCGACGTCTCAACAACAAAAAGACATTAGACTTTTGGACCTTCAGACCTTCGACTAAACTATCAACACCTCACGATGTGCTTTCGCTGCCCTGTTTTACTTTTTCTTTGAAATAGCTGAGTGTCTTTTTTAAGCCCTCTTTGCGGTCGTGTTTGGGTTCCCAGTCCAGCACTTTTTGGGCCCGGGTGATGTCCGGCTGGCGCACTTGGGGGTCGTCCTTGGGCAGCTCCTCGAAGACAATTTCGCTGTCGGAGCCGGTCAGCTCGATAATCTCTTTGGCAAAATCGAGAATACTGACCTCCTGCGGGTTGCCGATGTTCACCGGCTCGGTGTAGTCGCTCTGGGAAAGCCGCCAGATCCCTTCCACCAGGTCGTCCACGTAGGTAAACGACCGGGTCTGGGAGCCGTCGCCATAGACGGTGAGCGGGTTCCCGCTGAGGGCCTGCCGCATGAAGGTGGGCAGGGCCCGGCCGTCATGGATCCGCATGCGCGCCCCGTAGGTATTGAAGATGCGAACGATGCGCGTCTCCAGCCCGTGGTAGCGGTGGTAGGCCATCGCCATCGCCTCGGCAAAGCGCTTGGCCTCGTCATATACCCCGCGGAAGCCGATCGGGTTTACGTTGCCCCAGTACTCCTCTTTCTGCGGGTGAACGAGTGGGTCACCGTACACCTCGCTGGTGGAGGCCAGCAAAAAACGGGCGTTCTTGGCCTTGGCCAGCCCCAGCGCCTTGTGGGTCCCCAGCGAGCCGACTTTCAGGGTCTGTATCGGCATCTCCAGGTAGTCGATCGGGGAGGCGGGGGAGGCAAAATGGAGGATGAGGTCCAGCTCCCCTCCCACGTGAATGTAATTGGTGACGTCATGATTGATAAAATGAAAGTCTTCGTTACCGATCAGGTGCGCGATGTTGTCGGCACTGCCGGTACTCAGGTTGTCCATGCAGATCACTTCGTACCCTTCCTGCAGGTAGCGATCACACAGGTGGGAACCGAGGAAGCCGGCGCCGCCGGTGATGAGGATGCGTTTTTTTGTTCCGTTAGTTTTCAAAAGTCTTAAGTCTGAAAATTAGAATTTAGTTTTATATGGGTCTGAAGGTCCTAAAGTCAAAGGTCCTAAAGTCAAAGGTCCTAAAGTCAAAGGTCCTAAAGTCAAAGGTCCTAAAGTCAAAGGTCAAAGGTCCTAAAGTCAAAGGTCCAAGGTCCTAAAGTCAAAGGTCCAAGGTCTTAAAGTCTAAGGTTGAAAGTCCAAGGGTCTTTTTTATCAACTGCTGGTGCCCAGGTATTTCATTAGTGACGATATTTTCCTGGATAAAACTTTGAGCCTTTTAATTAATCTATCTGCCTCATCTTCCTCCATATATGACAGATCTTTTGCGAGATAAATCATACTTCTCACCTCGCCACAGGAAGATTTACTAAAGTTTAAAAAATGTTTAAAAGAAGAATCACCGTCTCTTTCAAATCCTTCGGCGATATTATTCATAATGGAGACAGCAGCTCGTTGCAACTGATTTCTAAATCCATAATCACGAGATAATTCTTCATTCTCACGGGACAAAGAATAAATGTCAGATACTAGTGACCTGGCATCTTTCCATATATCCAAATCTTCAAACCGCTCAACCCGTCCCAAGATAAACCTCCCTTGATTCAACTTTGACCTTTTGACTTTCTGACCTTCGACTTAAACAACTAAACACTTCAACGTCTCAACAGTTAAACGAATAAAGACCTTAGACGTTCCGACCTTTAGACCTTCCGACCTTCTTCAACCTCTTCATGGATCACGCTTGGTCGACCTACGCTGATGTAGGTGATGCCGGCGTTGCGGGCGCGGTCCAGGTCGTAAAGGTTGCGGCCGTCGAAGATGACCGGCTGTTTCATCTCGTCTTTGAAGTGGTCGACCGTGGGGCGGCGGAACTCGTTCCACTCGGTGCAGATGATGAGCGCATCGATGTCCTCAAGGGCGTCTTTTTGGTCATGGACAAAGGTGGTATTGTCCAGCACGCGCTGGGTGGTAGCCCGCTTGAAGGTGCCGATCGCTTCCGGATCGTAGGCGATCAGCCTGGCGCCCTGTTTTACGAGTTCATCTGCTACATACAGGGCCGGGGCCTCGCGGATATCGTCGGTTTCGGGCTTGAAGGAGAGTCCCCACACCCCGAAGGTTTTGCCGGAGAAATCGTTGGTCCCGTAGTAGGCCTCCATCTTGCGTACGATGGATACTTTCTGTGACTCGTTGACCTTCATGACCGAGTCCAGGATCTTAAAGTCGTAGCCGTTCTGGGCGGCGGTGTAGTGGATCGCCTGCACGTCTTTGGGGAAGCAGCTGCCCCCGTAGCCGATGCCGGCAAACAGGAACCGCTTGCCGATGCGCGAGTCGGTGCCGATGCCGCGGCGCACGTTGTCCACGTTGGCCCCTACCCGCTCGCAGATATTGGCAATCTCGTTCATAAAGGTGATCTTGGTCGCCAGCATGGCGTTGGCGGCGTACTTGGTCAGCTCGGAGCTGCGCTCGTCCATCACAATGATCGGGTTGCCGGAGCGCACAAACGGCTCGTAGAGGGTGGTCATAATGTCGGCGGCCCGCTCGGAGCCGGTGCCGATGACCACGCGCTCGGGCTTCATGAAGTCTTCCACGGCGGCCCCTTCGCGCAGGAACTCGGGGTTGGAGACCACGTCAAACAGCTCCGGGTCGGCCTGCTCGGCAATCGCCTCCCGCACCCGGTCGGCGGTCCCCACCGGCACGGTCGACTTGTTGACGATGACCGTATAGTCGGTGAGCATCCCGCCCAGCTGCCCGGCGACTTTCATCACGGCCGAGAGGTCGGCCTGCCCGTCGCCGCCCGGGGGGGTCGGCAGGCAGAGGAATACGATGTCGGCATCGGTCACCGCTTCGGCCATGTCGGTAGTAAAATGCAGGCGGTTCTCCCTGATGGAGCGGTCAAAGATCGCTTCCAGGCCGGGCTCGTAGATCGGGACGTTGCCTTCCCGAAGGGTTTTTACTTTCTTCTCGTCGATATCTACGCATGTCACGTTATTCCCGGAATCGGCGAAGCAGGTGCCGCTGACCAGCCCTACATACCCGGTGCCTATTACTGCTATGTTCATTCTTTAACTGTTTTTAGATGTTAAATTTTTGTTTGTCTTCCTGATGGATAATGCTACAGGTTTACCTAACAAGTTTAGTGGTTAGTTATTGAAATAGTCTCTGTGTCATCCTGAACTTGTTTCAGGATCTCGCAGGGTCTGAAAACGTTGATCTGGATCGATCTCCAATCAACGGGTATCTCTTTGCGAGATCCCGGATCGGGTCCGGGATGACACGGAGCATAGTTAACTATTTCCAGTTATTTCAACTAACCACGAAACGTGTTAGTACAGATTTCTCCTATAAAAACCCTGATAAAATCAGCGTTTATAAACTCATGTGAGTATAAGGATGTATGTATAACTAATCTAGTGTCTATAGTTCCAAGATTTGAGAATCTTTTAAAGGTTTCCTGTTTTGTTGGTGGGGAAGGATTCCTGGCTAATATATAGGAGTACCAAGTAGGGAGTGTTAAGTTTAAAAGTCTTAAGTGTTAAGTTGAAGGGTGAAAGTTTATTTCTCGGTACCGTTGCTCTGCGGCGGTACCCGGCCGGGCGCTCTGCGTCCAGGTATCCTATAACTAGCAAAATTACATGGAGTGCTAATCCTTATGAATCAGTAGCCTCTTCCCCTATCGCCTGGCATTGAAAATACCAGGCTAGAAATCCTGCGTGTGTTTAAATACACGTAAGTGCATAGCCCCGTATTTCAATGCGGGGCGTGGCTGAGGGGGGGCAAACAAAATTTCATCTGGTGCAGGTCACGGGTGCCAACGGTAAGCTACTCCTTTCAAAGTTATTTGGCTTATTCCCAGTGATTGAACCAGAGACCTTTATTAACGTCCGTTTGATATCGAATCTGTCATTGGGAGGGATTTTGTGACCATCGGGGAAAATTGGAACCAGGATTTACAGGATTAGTGGATCTGCGGGATGGTCATGTTTACCTGAGAAGGAATCCCGAAAATCCTTAGATCCTCCCCATCCCGGTTCCAACTGTGAAATGGGAAATCAGCTGATTTTACATACAGGATAATCGGCCATCATCAAAGCTTCTCGGGATCACAGTTATTTTGTTTAAGTATTTTTTATTTCGAACTCAGGCTTTATTAGGTATTAGCGGCGCTGTTTCCGTCCTTGCCCTCCTCTTAGGAAGATCTCTCCCTCCGCAAGCTGCGGTCGAGATGACGGTTGAGAGATAAGGGCTTTGTACATAGAGAGCGGTCCACAATCATCAACCAAGCCCCATCACCTCAACGTCATTTCGACCGTGAGGGAGAAATCTTTCCTGAATAGGGTTCGGTTTTGAATTGGGTCACAATATGGTTGTACTGGCTGAACATTTTATCTCGGTACCGGTGCTCTGCGGCGGTACCCGGCCGGGCGCTCTGCGTCCAGGTATCCTATAACTAGCAAAATTACATGGAGTGCTAATCCTTATGAATCAGTAGCCCCGTATTTTAATGCGGGGCGGTGGCTGAGGGGGCTAATATAATTTCATCTGGTGCAGTCACGGGTGCCAACGGTAACCTACTCCTTTCAAAGTTATTTGGCTTATTCCCAGTGATTGAACCAGTGACCTTTATTAACGTCCGTTCGATATCAATTCTGTCATTGGGAGGGATTATGTGACCATCGGGGAAAATTGGAACCAGGATTTACAGGATCAGAGGATCTGCAGGATGGGAATGTTTGCCTGAGAAGGAATCCCGAAAATCCTTTGATCCTGCCCATCCCGGTTCCAACTGTGAAATGTGAAATCAGCTGATTTTACATACAGGATAATCGGCCATCATCAAAGCTTCTCGGGATCACAGTTATTTTGTTTAAGTATTTCTTATTTCGAACTCAGGCTTTATTAGGTATTAGCGGCGCTGTTTCCGTCCTTGCCCTCCTCTTAGGAAGATCTCTCCCTCCGCAAGCTGCGGTCGAGATGACGGGTTTGGTAGATTGGGCTTTTGTTTTGGGAGCGCGGACCGCAATCAACAACCAAGCTTCCCACTCAAACGTCATTTCGAGCGTCAGTGAGAAATCTTTCCTGAAAAGGGTTCGGTTTTGAATTGGGCAACAATATGGTTGTACTGGCTGAACATTTTATCTCGGTACCATTGCTCTGCGGCGGTACCCGGCCGGGCGATCTGCGTCCAGGTCCTATGACTAGCAAAATTACATGGAGTGCTAATCCTTATGAATCAGTAGCCTCTTCCCCTATCGCCTGGCATTGAAAATACCAGGCTAGAAACCCTGCGTGTGTTTAAATACACGAAAGAGCATAGCCCCGTATTTTAATGCGAGGCGGAGGTTCCAGGCCTTGCCCTCTTCGTAGGAAGATCTCTCCCTGCGCAGGCTGCGGTCGAGATGACTGGTTTGGTGGATTGGCTTTTGTTCTGGGAGCGCGGACCGCAATCATCAACCAAGCCCCATCACCTCAACGTCATTTCGAGCGTCAGGGAGAAATCCTCCTCAATAAGGGCTCTGTTTTGAAGCAGGCATAACATACAAAGCTGCCCCCACCTTCCTTTTATGATGCTGAAAAAGCAGCGAACAGGTGATCCCTAAGCCACTGGCGCGGTTACCAGCCATTTTCAAAGTTCATTCCAACAGCAGCGCTGCGGATTACATCCTTATGCTTCTTTGTGATATGCCTCGTAATCCTCGTACAGGCTGCGGTAGTAGCGGGAACCGTACTGGTATGAGCCGTAGTGGTAATCGTTGCTCTTCTCATAGTCGAACGAGGAGATCACGGAACCGATAATATGGGCGTTGATCTGGCCCAGGTTGTCGATGGTATGCTGCACTTCGGCCTCATCGGTCTTTCCAAACCTGGTTACCAGCAGTACCCCGTCAACCTCCTTAATAAGGGCGGAAGGATCGGTTATAATACCATAGGGGGCAGAGTCGACCAATACATAATCGAATTGCTCTTCCAACTTCTGTATTTCCTTAATAAGTCTGCGGCTCTGCGTGATGGCGGACGGGTTCGGCGGACGTTTCCCGGAAGGTAAAACGGAGAGGTTCGGCACCACGGTCTCCCTGATCGCCTCTTCGGGACTGAGATCGTCGAAAAGGATCTCAATGATTCCCGGGGAGCGGCTCAACCCGAACATATTGTGGAGGTTGGGTCGGCGGAGATCAGTATCAACAATGACTACGCTGTAGCCGGCTTCCGCCAAGACTACGCCGAGGTTCGAGGTCAGCGTCGTCTTACCTTCCCCTTTGGAGGAACTTGTTACAAGAATTGAGCGCATCTTGCGATCCGGGTTGGAGTAGATAATATTGCTTTCCAACCTGCGGTATGCTTCAGAAATGGGTGATACAGTATCCAAAACGGTGACCAGGCCGGTGTTGACTTTCGTCTTGCCTACCTGCACGGTCCGTTTGCCGTCGTAATTCTCTTTAAGGTGGTCATCCATATCCGGAACTACAGCAAGGAGTGGCGGACCAAAACGCTTGATCTTTTCAAGGCTGTCGATGGTGGTATTGAAGGCTTCACTTACAAAAATGTAGCCCACACTGAGTATGCCTCCCAAAATAAATCCGACCAGCACATATAATACTTTATTCGGCTTCACCGGATCTTCAGGCACAAAGCCATCATCAACCGGGCGCCCCAGGCCAAACTGGGTCTGCTCCCAAAGGGACATCTCCGCATACTGCTTGGAGACCGTAAGGTACAACTCCTCGTTGATCGTTACATCCCGTTTCAGGCGGGCCAGCTCTATCATGTTGTCGGGCAGATTCTCAAAAAATTGCTCCTGCTCACCGAGCTGTTCATCCAGCACATCAACCTGGGCCTGGTATTGCTGCTGCTCTACCTGCAGCTCGATCAGCTTCTGGTTTATCTCGGTAATGGTCTGTGCCACGTTACCGTCTCCCCCACCCAGGAACCCGACATACTGGTCGCTCTGGCTAATCAGATCCTCCGTCAAGCTCCTGATCTGGTTGCGGTAAAGCTCAATTTTTTGATTGAGCTCCTGCAGCTCTTTCGGGGGATTGGGCCTGTCTTTCAGTCCGGGGTTGTTAGCCAGCAGCTGCATCTTCTCGATCTCAAGTTCGGCGACCTGGTATTGCAGTCGAACCATATTGGGGCCCACAGCATCGGCATACTGCTTAGCAAGGCCGGGTTTTATACTGTTGAGACGCTGCTTGTACTGCTCAATAGCAGAATTAGCCGCTACCAGCTTGGTTCTAGCCTCCTGCCTTCGCGATTCCAGCTCGGCCATCCGTCGAATCAGTTCTTCCGTCTGGGCATCCACCTGTACCAGCTGCTCCTGGTTCATAAACTCCTTGAGTCTGCTCTCCACGGAGTTCAGTCGTTCTTCTATACGGTTTCGCTCTTTCTGCAGGAACTGCACCGCGGAGTTAGCGGTACTCCGGTTCTGGCGGGTGGATAGCTTTGAATAGACATCGATTGCCAAATTTACGATATAGGCTGCTTCCAGGGGGGCCGGACTTTCGTATGTAATCTCCACCATATCCGCTTCACGGTCGACCTGTGTAAACTGGATGCTGTTACGGAGCCTTAGTGCCACCGTATCCTGCACGGTCATCGCGGAATCTTCCGGGTAGCTTTTGAAAAGGACCGGGAACTGGCGCCCGTTTTTCATCAATCGTTCCTGCATCAGGCTATCGGCCATCTCCATTGAGAGGCGCCGCGAACGCAAAATCTGGAGCTCATTGGCTATAGTACTACCTGTCCCAATACCATAAGTTGAGGAAAGAAGGCTGCCGAGATCACTCCCGGCATATGAATACCTGTTCTGCGACTGACTGATCAGCAGCGATGCCTGGCTCTGATAAATGGGGGTAACCTGGTAGGCAATGACTCCTGCTATAATACTAAACAGTAGAGTAGACCCAATGATGAGCCATTTGTTATTCCAGAGTATATAAAAAAGTCGTTTTAGATCTATCTCATCTTCATCGGTACGGTCAGGAAGTTTATTGCCGTGATATTCTCCTTTGTATGAACCGTTGGAGGAGAATCCTTCTCCGTTCCGAGGATAATTACTATTCGCCATTAACTTGAATTAACTTGAATTATTGAAGGCTTAGAAAATACATATAAAATTACTTTTTAACATATGCTTTCGCCAATTAATATATCTTCACCTATAAAGCACTAATGTCCTGTGTTTTACTTGTTTACAACAGTCACGGAGATTTGTTTCCATAAGTTGTTTAGGATCAGTCAGAAAGAGCTCCTCGTAAGGGTATCCGGCTCTCCAGACTGTTGCCTCTTCGCAGAAAGATCTCTCCCTACGCAAGCTTCGGTCGAGATGACGGTTATGGGGAAGTGGGCTTTTGTTTTTGGAGCGCTGGCCGTAATCAACAATCCATGCCAACCAATATAACGTCATTTCGACCGTGAGGGAGAAATCTTTCTTGAATAAGGGCTAAAATTTACTTTTGGCTATAAAACGAATACAGCCTGAGTATTCTTTTGGAAGCTAAGATAAGAAGGGCACTTAACTGGGGATGAAGTTGTCTTTCAGACCAGCAGCACTGTTTTACATCCTTGCCCTTTTCCGAGGAAAGATCTCTCACTACGCAGGCTCCGTTCGAGATGACGGTTCTGGGGAAGGGTCATTTATATCAGAAAGTGGGCAGAAAATAACAACCCAAGCCCCTCCACCCTAGCGTCATTTCGACCGAGAGGGAGAAATCTTCCCTGAAAAGGGCTAAAATTTACTTTTGGCTATAAAACGAATACGGCCTGAATATTCTTTTGGAAGCTAAGATAAGAAGGGCACTTAACTGGGGATGAAGTTGTCTTTCAGACCAGCAGCACTGTTTTACATCCTTGCCCTTTTCATAGGAAGATCTCTCACTACGCAGGCTCCATTCGAGATGACAGTTCTGGGAAAGGGTCACAATATTAGAGGGCGGGCCGTGATCAACAACCCAAGCCCCTCCACCCTAGCGTCATTTCGACCGAGAGGGAGAAATCTTTCCTGAATAAGGGCTAAAATTTACTTTTGGCTATAAAACGAATACGGCCTGAATATTCTTTTGGAAGCTAAGATAAGAAGGGCACTTAACTGGTGATGAAGTTGTCTTTCAGACCAGCAGCACTGTTTTACCTCCTTGCCCTTTTCATAGGAAGATCTCTCACTGCGCAGGCTCCGTTCGAGATGACGGTTCTGGGGAAGGGTCATTTATATCAGAAAGTGGGCAGAAAATAACAACCTAGCCCCTCCACCCTAGCGTCATTTCGACTGACAAGGAGAAATCTTTCCTGAGAAGGGCGCGGTTTGAATTGGACTATCAATAGCAGAACGGTCTCGTCATTGCTGCCTTGGGAACCTTACGAACTATTACCTCATCCCCCCAAACCCTTCTCAGGGGAAATCGTGGTGCACTAACACCCGTGCCCTATTATTTTAAGTCAGTACGATATAAACAGCCGTTCCGATTTGCTTTTGCAACCACTGAACTTCCATCTGCCAAAAACCGGTCGATGACCGGCATTTAGCATTCCGGATAGCCCGACGACTGTTCAACCAATTGCTCGCTTCCGTCCGCTTTGCGGCGGAAGCCCTCTGGCGCTCCGCGTCTCTGTCGCACTTATAGGTTATACTGGACGCAGAGCATAGGGACCAAGCGTGGGGTTATTATTAATAAGAAATTTTATATCGGACTGACGTTAAGTTAAATGGTAAACGATGTCGTCTTATATTTTCGAAAAACTAACGTCCCATGCACATGCACTGAACGTGAAGCGATTATATTCTATCCCGGGACCGATAAAAACTAATGGGTAACAGAGTCTGTCAATTCCGTGAAATCTGGAAGATGGTGTTACTTACGATTGCGGCCATGGAAACGATAGCGGAAAAGATACTGATTCGCTCCTGTGGGCTCAGTTTTGCGCCTGGTTCTTTGCGCGGCACGTAGATGGTGGCACCGGGTCTCACTCTTGGATAGTCCCTGAAAAACAGGATTTTTCGGGCACGGTCCACTTCCCCATTGGCGTAGACGATGTAGGCATCTTTTGGTTTGCCTTGTTCAGAGGCTCCCCCCGCCGCACGAAGGTACTGCTTAAAGGAAATTCCCCTTTCATAACGAACACTTATGGGATATAGCACTTCTCCGGCAATCTGGACGGTCTGCAGTTCTTTGGGAATCTCAAGCACATCCCCGGCCCGCAGGATAAGATCTCCTTCCCCACCGGGATTGTTTATGATCTCGGCTAATTCAATACCAACCCTGGTCGTATTCTGTTGCAGATCATTTCCATCCTGCAATGTATCGGGAATATTCAAAAAAGTGGTGTCAACTTTTTGCTCAATCTCCCGCGTCAGATTGGCTCCCTGGGGATAGGAATACTGCGTCAATCCACCAGCCCGCTGGATGAGATCCGATATGCGCATATACTTTTGATCCAGCGTATACTTACCGGGAAAGAGTACTTCTCCCTTAATCGTTACTTGCTCCTGCTCAAAATAGGATGGGGAGTTCCTGATAAAAACCTTGTCAAATGGCTTGAGGGTAAACTTTGCCGCCTCATCCCCCAGCTCCAGGTTCTCATCCACGCGGAAGCGGTGGATATCGGCTATCTCTCGCGGCACAAAGGTGGAATCTCCACTGTCAATACGCCTGGACACTTCAATCCGGTAGGGTGCTGCCGACTCCTTGAAACCGTCGGCCTGCAAGATCACATCCTCCAGGGTCATATTCTCTACATAGGGGAACGTGCCTGGTTCCTGGACTGCCCCTACCACGCTGATGGTGTAATCCTCGCGGAGGTCAAAAATAGAGGAAATCTGTACGATGTCATTTCTCTGCAGCGAAATATCGGCATCTTCTGGATTGGTCAGTACTTCTCGGACGCTAAACGGGACGGCCTCAATAGTAAGGTCAGGCTGCTCCCTATATATGAGCCCCCGGTTCATGAATGCATCTTCCTTAACACCTTCTGCTCTTTGAATGAGTGAATGCACGGTCGTGCTATCCTTGAGCTCGTAGCCACCCGGACGGAATACGGCGCCCTGGATCTCCACCCTGTTGGCAAATCGGTCCAACACCTTGCCTACATAAAGGCTATCACCATCATGGAGCCTGAAATCACTCTGTTGGGGATAACTGACATCGTTAATCCGTTTTTGAGTACCGGTGTTACCTACTATCGTGAGACGCTTGGTGTATGCGTTGGATGCAAATCCCCCGGCAAAGTTAACGAGATCTTGTATGGTCTCCCCTTCCTTCAGCTCAAACAAACCTGTACGCTTGGTCCTACCCTGAAGGTCAACGCGCGAGATATAGGGATCTATCTTGATAATATCCTGGTCTCGCAGCCGAATATTATCGGACTGGTCTCCATATACCAGGAAGTCGTAGATATCCAGTCGCGCGGCGATACTGTCGCCCCGGATCACTTCAATATCACGGTAGGTACCGGTTGAATCGGGTCCACCGGCTGAGTAGAGGGCGTTAAAAACGGTGGCCAGTGATGGCAGTGTGTAGGTACCGGGAAAGCGGGCTTCTCCCAGGACGGTGACATTGATACTGCGTACATTCCCCAGCGAAATACGTGCCTGGGTGTCGGTTGGCTCGTCAGGATCGGCTTGCAGGCCGGAATAGATTCTGGAGAGGGAGCTCTTAATCCGCTCGCGAGCTCTTTCGATGGTCAGGCCGTTGACATATATGGGGCCCAAATTAGCAATGGTGATGGTTCCTTCCGGCGATATCGTAAGTTCGTAGGTCTGTTCTGCTGCACCCCAGATATCGATAATGAGCTGGTCCCCGGGTCCCAGCTGGTAGTTTTCGGGTGTGGGAATATTCAGTGATGGGGTAAACGTTACTTTGTCACGACGAAACAGGCTGGAGCCGAATATCCTGTGTTTGGCGGTATCTTTCCTCAGGCTGTCTGGTTGTATGGCCAGGCTGTCGGTCTGCACTGTTCGCAATTGCGTGGCTCGCCGCTGTGTTTGCTGTTGCCCTCCCTGCATCCTGATGTTTCTGAGTCGCCTGACGAGTTTGGTAACCTCTGTCGGCTGCATACCACGTGCCAGGGCCATCTGCTCGAGCTGAGAAATTGTGTAGCCTTCATCCTGGGCTCGCTGCCAAAGGCGCTGTATCTGCTGGTCGGACAGGTCGGCGGAGCGGAGGTTCTGAAAGTCGATGGAGCTGATATCCTGGGCGACGGCGGAGGCCAGGAAGAGGAAAAAAAGTGTAGCTGCTATAGCTGAGGCTCTGTATAGCTGTTTCATTATCATAAGTTAAGTAACGTCTATGATATGTTGATTAAATCAATTGGAATTTAGTTTTTCTGCCAAGGTCGGTAGAAGATAATGAATTAATATTCAAAAGTAATAGTCAGGAAGAATTAGGAATTAAGATTTAAAAATTAGGAATTGTTAGAAGCACTATCTTGGAGCTGAGCACCTGAGAGTTCCCCCTTTTGGCATATCAAAGTTTATAAATGCAGTGGACGAAAACTGAAGAATACGCTCCGTAGTTTTAGACGAAGGAGTGGGGGTTGGGGGGATGACCAGCAGATTCTTTGGCTTCTCTAGTTAGAATTGAATAAACGACGAGGAGGAAAAACTGGAGATCTAATTAGGGCATCCTCAAAAAGTACAAGCTTTTCCCCGTTCAAGAGGTGTTCCTTTTTGTATGAACAAAAAGGAACCCAAAAAATCACCGGCTGGGATTTCTTCGCCTGTCCCGACAGCTGTATGGGATAAAAGAAACCCATATGTTCCCGTTAGCAGCCCTCCCGAAAGATGGAGGTTTTCCACTCTCTCCGCATATACCGAAATTTCTCGCATGGTTTCTTTCTTAACGCCTTCGCTGCGTTTGCCCGA
>NZ_JAMQKA010000041.1:0-54401 GCF_031569985.1 Aliifodinibius sp. S!AR15-10
GCCGGACGATCGATGCGTTCACCAAAGCGCACAATAAACAGGCCGCTCCCTTTGAATGGAAAAAGAAATTCGTCAAACCGGGAAAGCTGTCGGATAATTACGCTGATTTATGAATCTAAGTACTAGTATCTAATAATGAGATGCATTTTCTTAGTAGGTGATGCTGGTTATAACAGGTCGTAAAGTTCAGAAAATCCTTGCTGTGGAAGGAGGGTAAGGCTAACAGAGTCGAAAAGCAGTTTGCTGATAGTAGCATAAAAAGGACAATATCTTGGATTTTCTGATGAATTTTTTGGTAGAAGTTCTTCAGTCCGACTCCCGGCGGATTTTCTTCACTGAAAAAATGAACATTCTCTGATCGAGACTAGTGAGGCTTATATCCAGGTCGGCAATACAATTTCCTCCAACTCGTATTTCCAGCTCATTTGAATAGAAATTTTGTGTAAAGATTCAGTCCCCACGTCGATCTCATCGCTGAAGCTAACCCACAAAGTCACCTCGCGACGACAACTATCATTTTGAGTACTTCTTATCTCGAACCAAGGTTAAAATAAGCCAGCTGTAGGGCACGGTGCACCGTGCCCTTACAATAAGGCTTGATATTCAATTAAATGCCAAACCTCAATCGTTCGGTTAAAGGCATCTCAATCTATCGATTCATGAAAAGTCAATAGTACGACTGATAAAGAATCAACCGATCGATTGGTGCTGTGTCAACCGTACGATTGATGGTAAGTCAACCGATCGATTCATGTTGGATCAACCGTACGAAACTGATGGAGAGTTAATCGCACGGTTGGTACTGAGTTAACCGATCGATTGAAGGAGAATCAACCAATCGATTGAATTGGTATCAACCGATCGATGCACAGTTTGGCCTAAACTGGGTATTCGTCATTGAGGCGGTAACAGAATGGAAGGTAAATAGCGGTGTTCTTTGTATTTTCTTATTGCCGATAACCGTTTTTAGGCAAAGGGAATACCTCCAACTACGAAAAAGGGCTACCGTAATTTTTTTTAGGAAGCTCTAAATAAAAGTCCTTTCTGGAGGGCGGTGACAGGCTGCCGCAATACAGTGACCAGCTGCTGCTGGTAGAGGATTTACAGAAGACTCTAACTTCTTATCATCTCATCCAGAATATCCTTTAGGGAATAGGCGGGGGTAGCTCCATCCTTCTGGGCCACAAACGCACCGGTGGCGTTGGCAAAGGAGAGCACTTCACTGCTTTCGTTGCGATTTTTGATGCCGTATAGCAGCGCCGCCAGGAAGGCATCTCCGGCCCCCACAGCGTCCTTTGCTTTTACGGGGAATCCCTTGTGCTCATACCATTCGCCTTCCCGGTAGATGCCGGCCCCGTTGGCACCACGCGTCACACAAACCAGCCAGCAACCGAATTTTTGGGCCATCTGTTCCACCGCTTTTGAGGTATCACCGGACAGATCATACCAATCCTTCAGTTGATTGAGCTCATCCTCATTCATTTTTACGATGTCTGAGACGGCCAGTGAGTTATAGATGATGTCTTTGTCTACGTAGGGGACGCGGAGATTCATATCCAGAATTTTTTTAGCGTCCAATTCCCACAACTTCTGTATCGTTTTTCGGCTAGCTGCATTTCGCTGCGCAAGAGAACCAAAAACTATTCCCCAGCAGTCTTCAACCTTCTTCTGCAGGGGCTGGGTCAGCTCTATATAGTCCCATGCTACCGGTTCCACGATTTCATAACTTGGATCCCCGCTTTTGTTCAGTTCCACACAGACGAAACCCGTTTCGTGATCATCATCTGTCTGGATCCGATCGGTCACAATTCCTTTCCCGTTGATGCGCCGTATCGCCTCTAATCCAAGCCGGTCATTACCAACCCTGCTGGCGATAGTGGCATTAATACCAAATTGATTCAAATGGTAACATACATTTAGCGGTGCTCCTCCCAGGTATAGTCCGGAGGGCAGGGCATCCCACAAAATTTCGCCAATACACAGTATTCCTTGAGGATTACTCATATCCTAAATTCCAAACTTAAATAATTCCGATTCTTACTCAGTTTTCAATAGTCCAAGCCGGGGCAGGAGCTCTATTCCCATTCGCCCTCAAACTCAGCTTCTTCTGGAAGCAGTTCTTTTTCCAGTTCCTCAAGCGTTTTGCCTTTTGTCTCAGGCATCAGTTTCCACACAAACAGCAGCTGCAGGACCATCATCCCGGAAAAGAATGCAAATATGGTTCCACCCGAAAATGTACTCAGTACGGTCGGTGTAACAAGGGTGATGATGGCCGCAAACACCCAGTGCGTGCCCGAGCCGAGCGACATTCCATAATCGCGGACGGAGTTGGGAAATATTTCTGAAATAAATGCCCAGATGACCGCTCCCTGTCCAATGGCGTGTGAGGCGATAAATGCATTGACAAATAGTACTACAATAGCTCCTTCGGCCCCGGTAAAGAAAGCCCATGAAACCCCAGCGAGCGACAGAATATATCCAATTGAGCCAATGTACATCAGTTTTTTTCGTCCCATTTTGTCAATAAGATACATGCCGAAAAGGGTAAAAATAAGATTCACAATCCCGATCGGGACCGAGGCTCCAAGGACTTCAGAGGCCGCCAGGCCAGCCTGTGCAAAAATTCGCGGGGCATAATACAGTACAAAGTTGATGCCAGAGAGTTGGTTAAAGAAAGCTATGAGGAAAGCCAGTAGAATGGGGAAGCTGTATTTCTTTGACAAAAAGGCTTTGCGGGTCGCCCGTTTTGAAGATTTTTTTATCTCACTGAGGAGTTCTTCAATATTAGCTTTGGGATTGAGTTGCTTGAGGATTTGACGGGCCCCTTCATCGTCATCTCTGCGCAACGCCAGCCAGCGGGGGCTTTCGGGGACGCCCAGCACAAACAGCGAGTAGATGGCGGCCGGAATGGCCTCAACTCCCAGCATCCAGCGCCAGGCGTTGACTTCCACCAATTCCCCAATCAAGTAATTGGAGATATAGGCGATCAGGATTCCGAAAACGATGTTGAACTGGTATGACGCCACCAGCCTTCCACGATTACCGGCCGGGGTGATCTCGGAGATGTAGATCGGGGCAGCCACCGATGAGGCACCGACGCCGAGCCCACCAATGAAACGCGAAAATGAAAAAATGTATGGATCGGGAGCCAGTGCTGATCCGAGGGCAGAGAGGAGGTAAAAAATTCCAATCCAGAACAGGGTTCTGCGCCGGCCCAGCTTGTCGCAGGGAATACCTCCAAAGAGCGCCCCGATGACCGTGCCCCAAAGTGCCATCGACATGATGAACGTGCCGTGGAACAGGTCGCTCATTTCCCATAACCGTTGAATGGGCTGGTCAGCGCCCGAAATTACTATAGTGTCAAAGCCAAACAGAAAACCAGCCAGTGAGGCGGCGATAACAGATACCAAGAGTGATCGTTGGTTGCTCATTCCCTAAAATCCCTTTCAATTTTGTGATTAGTTCCAGCTTGAATTGAGCTGCCAAATATCTAAGCTTTGCAGCTCAGCGGATCCCCCGGTAGTAAACAGTGAGATCCCGTCGCTCCCATCCGATGGAAAGATGCGATCGGTGATGACCACCCGTCCGTCGTTGCCGAACACCTCCACCGAAGAGCGATCTATAAATATATGCAGCTTTACCTCACCTTCAACCTGTTTTAACGGTGCCTTGTGAACACCGGCAAAGTTCTCATTAAAATCGGTTTGGCCCGAGTTCGTACGGTCGACAAACAGGTACCCATTAACTGCATCATAAGCTACTACGGTCTCTTCGCTGGTTCCCTGGGCCACTTTAAATCCCACGGTATCGGCTTCATCCACACTAAAACTGGCGATAACCTCCAGTTGATTTCCATTGCTGCTCACTTCTGCCAACAGATCGGACGCACCGCTAATCTCTTGCTGCTCAAATTGATGGTGTTCGCCGCGCAGCTGCTGGAGCTCCTGAACCGGTTGGTGCACCAGGTGGATGCCATCGTCGAAGGTCTGAAGGCTCAGCGAGCGTGGGATGGTCATGGCACTGCGCCATGGACTGGTGGGAATCTGTTCGGCATACTGCCAGTTATTCATCCAGGAGATCCAGATGCGTCGGCCATTATTCTCCGGGATGTTGTCGTACGACTGCACGGCATAAAAATCCTTGCCGTAATCCACCCAACGCGTTTCGCCTTCCGTGTCGGGATCTTGTGCAAAGGTTTTGCCATCAAATTCTCCCACAAAATACTGCGAGCCGGATCCACCAAACGGCCCGCCGGGATTCAGGTCGACTTGAAGCACCCATTTGGATTGGTCGCTGTCGCCATCCACCGCCAGTTCAAAGAGATCGGGGCATTCCCAGATGCCGCCGGTTGCTCCAGAGGGACCAAACTCGCTTAGTAAGTTCCACTCTTTGAGATTTTCCGAACCGTAAAAGCGGACTTTATACTCGGTGGGAAGGGCCACTACCATCACCCATTGCTGAGAGCCTTCGTGCCATATCACCTTGGGGTCACGGAAGTTGGCCATCTCCTCATCCAGCACCGGGTTGCCTTCATACTTCGTCCAGCTGCGGCCGTTGTCGGTGCTGTAGGCGATGCGTTGGTCCTGCAGTTCCTGGTCGGTGTGGTGCCCGGTGTAGATGGCCACCATCGGCGGGTTGTCGGCCGATCCAAAGCCGCTGGTATTGTTGTGATCCACCACGGCACTGCCGGAAAAAATCATGACATTATTCTCCTCTTCCAACGCTACGGGCAGGTGCTCCCAGTGCACGAGGTCGTCACTTACGGCATGGCCCCAGCTCATGTGTCCCCAGGTGTCGCCAAACGGGTTGTACTGGTAAAACAGGTGGTATTCCCCATCATGGTAGACCAGCCCGTTGGGATCGTTCATCCAGTTTTTGGCGGGAGAAAAGTGGAATTGCGGACGGTATTGTTCATTATAAGTAGTGGCTTCTTGGCTGGCGGTCTCTACCCCTTCCTGTCTGTTTTCACTAGATTGACAAGCCGTTATCAAGATCCCGAATATTAACAGCAGCGATAGTGGATTGGTTATTTTTTTGATATTCATTTCTTTTAAGAATTAGTTGTTAGATTTTTTTATTTTTCCATTAGTAAACAGGCTGAACATCTCGCCGATAGTCATTTGCCGTCCCAGATAGAGGAAAGTTCGTGTACCTCGAAGTTCTTAACTAGCAGTGTCGGATTTCCACGGCCCCGGGCAAAAATATTCACAAATTGTTCGGTATCTACTGAATTGTATTCTTCCACATAATACAATTCCCCATCGTTTACAAAAACCTCGATCCCCATTCGGTCGACAATCAGTTCAAGCTTCAGGTTTTCTTCAATGGGGTAGAACGTATCATTGAGTTTGCTTCTGAGGATATCATAGGTCAGTTCATAACCGTTTACATTGATTCCAAACTGCGTAGCGTCACCTTTGTCAAATTCGGCGATGATATGCTGTTGATCACCGCGTATAGGGGATGAAATTGTAGTATCACTGATGGTTTCGTTTTCAAGCTGGAAACTTCTGTTATGCAGCTTCTCGATTTCATCAATCGGCTGGGGATACAGCAGATATCCATCAGCGTTTTTCTTGAGATTTAGTTCGGCGGGGAAGGTCATGCTCTGGTTAAAAGGCATATAGGGCGTTTCGGTCCGGAACCAGCCAATCTGAATTCTACGCCCGTCTTCTTCAGGTACATTGCTATAGGTTTGGGAGGCATAAAAATCACCGCCGTAGTCAAACTTGCGCAATCCCTGTTCAACGCTAAACTTCTTGCCATCGAACGCTCCAACCACGTATTTGCCATCGGCATCGTACATTACCCATTTACTTGTGCCGTTTTCACCGTGTACCGGGAGTTCAAACAGCTCCGGGCATTCAAAAAAATCGGTCACACCAGACTGGTATGTCCAGTCCGTCAGGTTGGGAGAGGTATAGATAGAGTGCTGGTAAAGGCGGACTTCATCCCCGGAGTCTAGTTTTCTAGTATGGGATTCATCATACACAATCATCACCCAGTGACCGCCGGGCTCATACCAAAAGACTTTGGGGTCGCGCCCCCGGTGCTCCACCACGGGATTGCCTTCATACTCCTCGAAGGTTCGCCCGTTGTCATAGCTCAACGCCAGGTGCTCTCCCGAGCCGGTCCGGGTGTAGGTTGCAATGAGCGGATCGACCCCATCACGCCTGAAACCGAAGGTGTTTTCAGGATCCACAACCGCGCCACCGGAAAACGCCATGTGGTCATGGTCCGGGGAATACAGCGCATCCGGAAGCTCCTGCCAGTGCACCAGGTCGGTGCTTACGGCGTGTCCCCAGTGCATATTTCCCCACGCCCATCCGTAGGGATTATGCTGGTAGAATAGGTGCCATTCGCCGTTGTACCAGATCAAGCCGTTTGGGTCGTTATTCCACCCGCGGCGCGAAGAAAAGTGTACCTGTTGTCGATACCGTTCGTTGTAGATCTCTTTTTCACCCGGGAAAGTAGAATCTGCAAATACCTCGTCTAAGCCCGGTTTTCCCGCGGGGTTGTCCACTTCAATGATAAGCGTTTCCCCGCGATGTTTTTCTATGGGGAAAAAAGCCCACCAGTCGGGATCTCCGTTTGCCAAGCTGATGGAAAACTCATCAAGCACATTCCCCTCATGAATGATTCGCATCATCTGTTGTTCTCCATCGAAGTCGCTACTCCAACCAGATACGGGAAAATTCAGGTAACGATCCTGATTATCAACCTGGATTTCCCTGGCATTTTGTGCTACTACAGGAACTGATATAAATATGAGTAGGATAAAAGCTATTGTTGGTTTCATAGGTCCATTAATTAAGAGTACTGAACATTTCCCAATTTAGGGAAGGTGCCGCAGCTTAGGGAAGAAGGGAATGGTTCCTGCGACACCTTGGGATTATATTCTTTGAGAATTTCATTGGCTTACCTTTGAATATTTAGTTTCCCTTCCAAACTTGTTTCTCATGCCAATCATCAAGTGATATCTCCCACGTATTATTCATCTGCCAGGCGTCAAGTGATATCAGTTCGGCCTCGTTACCCTGTGACCGTAATGAAACGCCGGTGCTTTTTTCCAGTCCTGGGTAAACACGGGCAGCTACGCTCTGTTTTTCATTGACGAATACTTCGACTACACTCTTATCAATAAAAATTCTTAGGTTGACATTTTCGTCCTCCCCGAGCTGGAAAGGCGCTGTTTCAGGGGCACGGCTCTCTGCTTCGGCCAGCGTAGAAGAATAGGAGGTTTCCAGCGTGATAACGCTTTCCCTGACCGGGGCTTTATTACTTGGTGGCGACTCTCCCCGTTCCCGCCAATAATCGCGGCCGCTGCTGTATCCGCGGAACGGATGAATGGCAATGCGGGTGTACTCTTCCTTTTGAGGAGAACGCAAGACATTCAATTCGATCATGTTGGCATTTTGTGGGTCAATTTCAGCGTTTATTTCCATGACATTGCCCTCAATACCTTCAAGCACAATTTCTTGATTTGCAGGAAGAGATCTCGACTCGATTCTGCTGTGATCATAACGCAGCGACTCGATATCTCCTGCGGGTTTCATTCGGATTTCACCATCATCAGTAAGTGAGAGTCGCCGTGGAAGGGTCATAATCTGATTCCATCCCTCGGTAGGATATCCCGGATTCATATTGAAAATCACTATTACATCGTCTCCCAGTTGAGTCGCGGAGGGGGCATGCACGCCGGATGGGGTTGAGGGACCAAAATTAAAATGTCCATGATCACTTGCGATAAACTTATCTCGTTCTTTGTCGTATTCGCCAAGCAGATATTGTCCTCCGCTCATATGGCTGTAGAATGGCATGATGTATCGATCACCAATAGGCCAGAAATAGGGACAGGCATAGTCATCCCCGATCATGGTGAAGTGATCGTCTTCCACAAAAGAGTGCATGTACTGCCAGTGTTCCAGGTCTTTTGAACGAAATAGATATCCTTTTGGAATAGGTTTCCCGGCAGGCCCCTCCTTCGCTCTGCCTCCGGAAATGGAATAGTAGACACCATCCTTTTTCCAGATGTTGGGATCATATACAGCATAAGGCAGGGGAAATCCGGTCGAATCATCGAGGGAGATCACCGCTTCGTCGGTAACCTTTTCCCAGTTCAGCAGCAGTGGATCTTCCGAGACGGCTACCATATTCCCGGCTCGGGGCCCATGATACATCACGATTACACGATCCTCTTCCACCAGTGCTGATCCTGAATAAGAGGCTCGTTCCGGTCCCGGGTAAATAGCCAGTGGCAGATCGCGCCAATGGACCAGATCTTTACTTATGGCATGTCCCCAGTGCTGCCGGGGGTCTTCCGGGGGATAAGCTTGGTAGAACAGGTGCCAGTTTCCATTCCAGAAAGCCAGCCCGTTGGGATCGTTTAAATTTCCTTCGGGATTGACAAAGTGGTAGAAAGGTCTGTAGGGATCATTGGACAGCTTTTTCCGCGATTTTGAAAAACGTTGAATCATCGGATTATTTTTCAGCGCTTCCTCCTGTGCTTCCAATGTTATGGGGAAATCATAGGTGGGAAGTGCTGAAGTATAATCCGTTTTTTCTTCCAAATCTTGAGCAAATGTATCATCCAGGGGAAAGAACAGAGCTAATATCAGGTAAACAAAAATAGATTCCTTTTTTAAAAACATCCTGTTACTCCATGATTTGTTGTTTCGACTGCTGAAAGAATAGAAACCTCTTATACTCTTGTAATCCGGGTTTCCCCGCTAAACATGGCTGTTTAAGATTCGCCGGGAGCCCTGTTGCAAGCTCCCGGCGAAAGACAATTAGAATAGACTAGTAACCCGGATTCTGTTCATACAGACCTTCACTTAAAACGATTTCTTGCTGTGGAATCGGCAGGTACTCGTTCTTATTTGCCACGAATTGGGCTTCCCTGAGATATGTTTTTCTCTGTTGCTCCACTGCGAAGTAATCGTTGAGCACCTCTTCAGCAATACCCCACCTAACCAGATCAAAAAAGCGCCAGCTTTCCATGGCAAACTCCAGTCGGCGTTCCCAGCGTAGGGCTTCTCGTGCGTTTTCTTGTGTCCAGTTTATATTGTCACCATCTTGGTATGGTTCAATATTGTAATCGGCTGGAGCAGAGCCATCAGAATATCTGACCATGTCTGTACTATTGGCGGCCCTGTTTCTGATCATGTTGATGAGCGGCAATGCCTCATCTTCACGACCTAGTTCGATGAGTGCTTCCGCTTTCATTAACAACACATCGTCATACCGGATAACGTCCACATTTTTTGCACTGCCCCAGAATGGTCCCCACGACTGCGTGCCCTGCTGGTCGGGGTGTTGCACTTCTTTCATGGTAGAATGGTGGCCGTAGAGCTCAGGTTGTCGTGCCCATCCTTCTTGATAGAGCCAATCTGAATCATATTTGAACGGATGGCCGGGAATGGCAACGGTGTGGCTGAGACGTGGATCAAACGTTTGCTGAAGATAGGCGTCCGGATCCGTGTCACTTACCATCTCATCATTGAAGGTGTCAAACAACGGCAGGCCGGTATTTTCATCGGTCTTAAACGCATTCACCAAATTGTGGCTTGGAATATGGAACCAGCAGCAGCCATATTCCGAGGCCATATTATAATTTAGTCCATGCTCGTAATTCATCCTCCCGCCTTGTGCAGCGCCATCGTCAAAGGAATGTTGAACGGCGAATACTGATTCGGGTCCGTTATCGTATTCGGTGATGAAATTTTTGCCGAAATCATCAAACAACTGATGTTTGCCGGAATCAATAACATAATCGGCTTCAGCGATAACCTGGTTCAATCTTTCCGTATTGATATTGACCACATTGTGATTTTCATCCTGTTCATAGGCCTGGTACAGGCGGGTTCGGGCCAGGTAAGCAGCGGCCGCAACGGCACTGGCTCGGCCGACATCTTCCTGTTCATCGGGCAGGTTATCTTTCGCAAACTGGAATTCAGCTGCAATTTTATCGAGTAATTGATCTCGTGTGAATTCCACGTTAGAGATTTCCTGTACTGCCTCTGTGGAAACCGTTTCATCAATCCAGGGCACCTGTTTGAACAGTATGACCAGGCGGAAGTAGAAATGGGCTCTCAGGAAGCGCATTTCAGCTATACGTTCCTGAAGGGGATACGACTGATCTTGCACCTCCAGCTCATTGATTTTTCGCAGTGCCAGGTTCGCCCGCTCTATTCCTGCAAACAGAGACTGCCAGGCGCGGTGTTGATATCCCTGGTCTTCCCGAATAAAGACAAATCGTTCATACCAGTCCATCTCGGCCTGGTCACTTAACGCTCCACCGCCTTTGTAGGCATCATCTGAACGGACACTTCCGTAAAGCCAGTTCGACTCATAGGAATACAGCCAGTCCGAGTTGCCAAGTGATGCATACGCAGCAGTAGTTAGTCTTTCGATGCCATCCGCACCACTGATATTTTCTTCGTTTACTACTCCCTTGGGTTTGTAATCCAGGAACCCTTCACAGCCCGAGAGCATAACGATACAAACAGCAACAACAATTACTTTTACAAACGATCTAAACTTGATTGGTAACATAACCTCTACCTCATTAAACTTTTAAGAATCTCAAATTCGTTGATTATATAGCCACGTTGAAGCCGAACGTGAATGTCCGGGGCAGTGGATAAAAAGCACCGGGATTTTCAGGATCTCCACCGGTTGAAAAATCACTCGAGGAGATGGTAAACAGCTCTCCACCTGTTACGTGCACCCGTGCGCTACTCAAACCCAGCCTGTCTTGTAAATCTACAGGCAACGTATACTCCAGCCTGAGGTTTCGGAGTTTTAGATACGACATATCCTCAATCATAAAAGTGGACGCCCGGGACTCATTGTTGGCATCGTCGAGGGAGAGAGCCGGAATATCAGAGTTGGTGTTTTGGGGAGTCCAGGCATCAAGCGCCATGGTGAGTAGATTTTCCCCAGAGTGTGTACCGGCACCGTAGAACAACCTGGATTTCACTGGATTAAACCGATCTATGCCATACACTCCCTGGAGATAGAACGAGAGTGTGAATTGCTTGTAACTGAAATTACCCTGAAGCCCGTATTCCAGGTCTGGCGATTCATTTCCAAGCCAATCCTGGTCGAGGGTGTTAATCACCCCGTCACCATTCAAGTCTTTAAAGCGTAGCCGTCCAACACCTTTACCAGGTTGATCGGCGTGGTTGTCCACCTCTTGCTGGCTTTGGAAAATACCGTCGGCCACATAACCAAAATTGGAGGTAATGGAACGGCCGATGATGGTTTTTTCCACATTGCCCGGAAAGTCACGGACTACAGATTCGGGAACAAACGTCACTTTATCGCTGGATGAAGAAAGGGAGGCATTAAGTCCATAGCCGATATCTCCCGAACTATTATTGTAGCCTAATCCAACTTCCCAGCCGCGGTTTTCCATCGTAGCGCCGTTTTCCCACCTGTCGGAGCCTTCCCCGAGTACAGCCAATCGAGGTGGCAGGACCAAAATATCGCGGGTTTCCCGGAAGAAATAATCAAACGAGCCGGTCAGCCTCTGGTCGAAAAAGCCGAGGTCAACGCCCACATTCAGTTCGTCTGTTTCTTCCCAGTTTAGGTTGGGATTGGCTCTTTGAACTTGTTTAACGCCGGATGGAAGTTCCCCGGTTTGCTGCCCTCCAAGGGCGTAAGCTGTACCGGTAGGTCGGCCAAATGCGCCACAGCACAGAAACTCGGCGGTGCCGTAGGCAGGGGTAAAGAAGGCAAAGGGAGCGTTGTTATCGATACGCTGATTCCCCATTTTTCCAGCTCCGGCTCTTATTTTGAGATCGGATATAAAGTCAAGACTCTCACTATTTCTGAAGAACTCTTCATTGGTAATTCTCCAGCCAATGGAAAAGGCGGGGAAAAATCCAAATCGCTTGTCTTCTCCAAAACGGGAGGAGCCGTCATACCGAAATGTTGCCGTAGCGAGGTATCGGTTGGCATAGTCATAATTTACCTTGGAGAAGTAAGAAAACAGCCTGAAGCCGGTGGCAGTGCCAGAGACCGTCATAGGGCCGGTTCCCGCATCAAATTGCCAGAAATCATCGGTTTCCAGCAAAAAATCCTGGCGTTCGGCCATTAAGAAATCAGTGCTACTGCGAGTTGCTTCTACGCCGGCCAGTATTTCGGTGCTGTGTTCTCCAAGATCGAATGAGTAGTTCAGCGTGTTATACCACGTCCAGTTGGAGGTTGTACGGTTATCTTGCACCAATCTATTTGGGTCACGAGAAAGAAATCCAATGTTAAACTCCTCAAGGGTTACGGTCTGGACTTCCTCGTCATAATCGACAGCAAAATTGGAACTGAATTCCAGGTTCTCCGTTATGCTCAAATCCACGTAAAAATTCCCGTAGACTGATCGTACCTCATTTTTGTCATCCCTTTGAAACGTTGAGGTAGCCAGTGGATTCAACCGGTCGGACAAGCCTCCACCAATTGGACCAGCGAAGCTGCCATCTTCAGCATATACGGGTATGATGGGATGGAGCAGAGTAGCTGTGCTTAATGGATTTCCACCGAATACGTAATCTGAAAAAGGCGTTTGTTCACTTCTGGCCAGCTGCATGTTTTCTCCGATCGTCAATTTGCCATCCAGCAGGTCCATTGAGGAGTTCAAGCGGAAGGTATACCGCTCAAAATCATTATACTTAACGACCCCTTCCTGGTAATTATGACCAACAGCGGCCAGTAAACTATAATTATCTCCTCCGCTCGACAATGAGAGGTTATTTTCGGTACTTATCCCGTTTCGGGTAATCACATCAAACCAGTCGGTATCGGCAGCTCGAATACCGCCCTGGACATTTTGGTCTAGCCATTCCACCGTTTGGATGCTGTTAAGCACCGGTTGGCCATCCTGCATTGCCCAGTCATAGTCGTAATGAACTTGATCGTTTGGATTCGCACCGTCGTTTACCGATGCACGCCAAGCCGCTCTCCCTCTTTGTTCGGTATTCATCACATCTACCGTGGGATACTGGCTTTCAAAGGTGGTTCTGGAGTTAACTTCCAGTCTCAACTCCCCAGGTTGCCCTTTTTTTGTGGTGACAATGATCACCCCATTTGAAGCTCTTGACCCATAAATCGAGGCTGCAGACGCGTCTTTCAGCACCTGTATAGACTCAATTTCATTGGGTGATAACAGGTCAAACCGTCTTCTTTCAACGGGTTGATCATCAATGATATAGAGTGGTTCGTTATCTCCGAGCGTACTTCTTCCCCGAATAAGAACCTGCTGGGTACCGCCCCCCGGCGTCCCGTCCCTGGTAATCTGCAAGCCGGCCACGCGTCCCTGTAAGCCCTGCAGTGGGTTATGGGTAGACACCTCCGCTACATCTTCCGGGTCGACGCTCGACACAGAACCGGTCAATTCTCCGCGGGTCTGCGTTCCATAGCCCACCACCAACAGCTCTTCACCGATTACTGTCTGAGAAGCAAGTGCAACGTCAATTGTTGTTCTCCCCTGGATTGGGACTTCTTGAGATTGATATCCTATAAAGGAAAAAACAAGAGTATCACTCAATGAGGATACATTTAAGCTGTAATTTCCCTCTCCGTCCGTTGAAGTACCACTCGTGGTTCCTTTTACCAGAATATTCACACCCGGCAGTGTGCTTCCATCGGTTTGATCCGTTACGGTGCCACTGACGGTTTGCGTATTCTGTGCGAATGCCTGTGTGCTGGCCATAAATCCAGCCAGGCACAGGTATATTGCAATTTTGAAGATATTCATAACTTTCCCCTTAGTAGTTGGCATTGTATATGTGAAATGGAAATGCGTGATTTGTTGAAATCGTAAAAACCCTGTCGTTTCCCGTTCCTTTCTTTTTTTTGTTACTGTTCCCTGTTTATCCCTGGCAAGTAATGTGAAATCTATTACTTAGTATGTAATCGATTACATATTAAGTAAAAAAATAAAAGGTTGTTCGACTTATTTGTTTCCCCAGGTTGATTATTTAATGAAATCGATTACATATAGAAAGGCAAGTGTGTTTACATTTTTTTACAATTTCTTATTGGTGTTGGGACCGCTTAGAAGATAGGTTTCCTTGAATTATTGCTCCTGCCGGTCCTTTTGAGGGGATCCACAGGATTCTCGAATGACCAGGTTTGAACGCAGCTCAATATTTGATACGGTACGGTTGGGATTCTTAAGCCTCTTCAGCAGAAGTTCTGCAGCAGTACTGCCCAGCTCATACCCGGGCTGGCGTACAGCAGTTAGTGGTGGATTGAGCGCGGAGGCCCAGGACATATCGTCAAAACCGACGATGGCCAGATCTTCAGGCACATTTACATCGCGACGGTACATCTCCTCAAAACAACCCAGTGTCATGAGGTTATTTGTAGAAAATACGGCTGTTGGCGGGTTATCGAGTGCCAGTAATTTGCGTATACCCTCCGCTCCGCCGCTTTCTTTGGAGTTACCATAGGTCACAAGCTGGTCGTCAATTTCAATACCGCTTTCTTCCAGCGCTTTTGCATATCCACGGAAGCGTTCATCCGTTGTGTAAATGCCTTTTATTCCACCGATAATGCCAATGCGCCGGTGTCCCAGTTTAATAAGGTGCTTTACAGCATTGTAAGCCCCGGTGACGTTATCAACAGTCACCGTATCAACTTGTAGAGCGTCTATATATCGATCAACAAAGATAATTGGAATATTTTGGTCTATAAGCTGCTGAATATAATCATGATTACCACTTGTGGGAGCCATGATTAATCCCGCTACCTGTTCATCCATCAGCGTATCCAGGTAAAAACTCTCTTTGTCGGTATTTTCATCGGAATTACAGACCATAACGCCATTTTCATTCCGGTAGGCCACATCTTCGACACCCCGTGCAATTTCAGAGAAAAACGGGTTCTGCAGGTCAGTGACGATTAGCCCGATCACCATTGATTCCGTGTTCTTGACTCGCAGGCGTCGCGCTACCCTGCTAGGCCGATAATTTAACTTTTTGGCGGCCTCAATAACCCGGTTGGTGGTCTCTGTGTTAACCTTGGCCGATCCACTAAATACCCTGGAAACAGTTGCTGTTGAGACATTGGCTTCCTCGGCGACATCCTCAACGGTATAGTTTTTATTCTCTTTCATGAGTTGCTGAAAGCTTCTTTCATCGAGTTACGTATTTCAATTAGCCATACTGTAGGTATAGTTTACTATACGAATTTTTGTCTTTTATATCGAAACAGAACTTTAAAAAGTGTTCTATTTAACCTAGAAATTGGTTTGTCCGTAGCGGAAAAACAGGGAGAGCCGGTATAATTTTAACGGCGCTATGTCCTATTTGACGCGCTAATCCAATCATGCCAGGCGATGAGAGGGAAGAGGTTTAGGGTGGCAGGTATATGCCTGGGAGTAGCCGAATTAATTATCCCGAGACAACATCCATCTGGTTATGCTCTCCTTTAACCCAGAGCCGGATGTTTTGGATGACACGTTCCGCCATTCTGCGTGAGCACTCCCCGGTACTGCTGCCTATGTGTGGCGTAAGGACCACATTCTCGAGGTCGCGCAGATCTTTTTGGGGATCCAGTGGTTTATACGGTTCATGCTGGTACACATCCAGGCCGGCCGCTGAAATATGATTCTTTTTCAGGGCGTCATAGAGTGCATTTTCATCAACCAGGGCTCCTCGCCCGGTGTTGATGAGCACGCTGCCTCGCTTTAGCTGCTGGAGACGGGGTTTGTCCATGTAGTGATGCGTTTCTTCATTGGCAGGCAGGTGCAGTGAGATGATATCTGCCCGGGGAGCAATTTCGGAGAATTCAGTTGAAGCCTTTTGCACGCCATATTTTTCTTTTAATTCTTCCGGGTTTTCAATGGTCTTTTTCAGAGCCAATACGGTTACATCAAATCCAAAAGAAAGTATTTGACTCACTTTTTTTCCTATGGCTCCAAGTCCGAGTATAGCGCACGTCTTGCCTCTCAGCTCACGCCCCATTCGTTGGTTCCAGTGCCCCTCTTTCATGTCATGTGTGGAGAGACCTGGCATCCGCAGAACTTCCCCCATGAGGAATACGGTGAATTCTGCTACCGTTGCCTCGAGTACACCCGGGGTGTTGGTGACATAGAGCCCGTTTTCCGCCGCCTTTTTAAAATCGATGTTGTCGCACCCCACACCGTAACGAGCAATCAGTCGCCCTTTTTGCAAGGCATCGTACAGGGGGCCGGTATAGGGGTCCACATTCAGAACTACGGCAATGGGATCTTTTTCACGAACAATCTCTACAAGAGCCATCTCCTCCGTTGGAGCAGGCACAATTTCAAAGTCGCTGATTTCCTCAAACACTGTTTTAACCCGTTCATAAACGGTTTTTACTACTAAAACAATCGGTTTTTTGCTTTTCATACTCATTAAGTAGCCGGAGCTTTTTCAGTTATCGTTTCAATTTCTGTCTTATCTGTGGGACGTTGAATCCAGTAGTTTGCCAGCATCGATCCGGAGATATTCATCCATGTGCCAAAAACGTTCGGCGGAAGTGCTGCAACATGGCTTTCCAAAACGTCAATGGCAAGTCCTGATGCCATGCCACCGTTTTGCATGCCCACTTCAAAGGCGATGGTACGGCATTCAATCTCGGTGATACGCGGGGCCGGCGTGGGAAATAACCCGAGCCGATAGCCAACCTTCCCAAGAAATCGCCCAAATGCACGTGATCCCCAGTATCCCAGCAGGTAACCAACGGTATTGTGAATTACGGCTGCGATGAGGAGTGTCACACCTACAGCGATGAGAACCTCTCGAGTTTGGGCAATGATAATGGCGATGACCATGCAGATGGCCGTTTTGGCAACAAGTGGAAGCACAGTGTCCATCCAGGTGTTGGGACGGTTGAGCCACACGCTCATCACCAGCTTGGTAAAGGTGACCACAGCGATCAGTGAACCGCCCATGGTGATGCCGCTGGAGAGTGGACCCAAGACATCTGGTCCCAAAATAAAAGAACCAATTGCCAGCGCGATGCAGCCCGTTGTTAAGAGGATGAGCTTGGCGGCATTCCCTGACCAGGAGTGGTCACCATACAATATTTCATGGGCCGCCAATCCCGCTACCACCGGAACAATAATCATGTTAAGGATAGAAAACATCATCTGAACGGCATCAATCGGGACGAAGGCGCCTGCGAGGTTACTCATCAGCAACGGGGTGGCGAGTGGTGCCATCAGTGTGGAGACAAAGGTCATGGTTACCGAAAGGGCCACATCGGCGCGCGCCAGATATACCATCAGGTTTGAGGCGACCCCGCCTGAGCAGGAGCCGATCAGTACAATTCCCGCCGCGAGCTCCCCACTGAATCCAAAAGAGTGGGCAATGAAATAGCCGGAGAGCGGCATTATGCCAAACTGCAGAATCATCCCGATGAATACCGGCCACGGCGCTTTGGCCACACGCGCAAAATCAGACAGGCTGAGCGTTGTCCCCATCCCAAACATGATGATTTGCGTAAGCGGGATAATAAGAAGTTCCAGCCTGAATTCTCCCCAGGATATAAATACACTCGGATAAAACATGGCCAGGCCTGCACAGAGAAAAACCCAGGCAGTGAAAGTGTAGCCTTTAAGCTTTTTGTACCCTAAAGCTACAAGTGGAAGCGAGGCAAGCAAAACTACGCCCCCGGGTTTGTATGAGAGGTGTCCCATCCATGCCAAGACCAGGAGGAGAAAGCCTGCTATTGCTGTGATTATAGCTATTCTTCGTACAAAATGGGTTTTGCTGTCCCCGTTTGTCGATAGATCACTCATTGTCCATCCCTTATTTTTTAGACCAGATAAAGTCCATCCGTTGTAAGTGAGTCCCTATCCCGCAATGCTAATTTTCCAATTACGAAATAATCATGGAAAAAGTACAGGAGAGTTGCTGAATGAAAAATTTTATTTGAGTGATGGGCCAAGGGAGGGAAGTGTCCCTACCGGTAGCGTGGACCCAGTTTCCACGCTACGAGATAAGGATTAGTTAAATTTGGTTTAGATGCTAATTTGGAAATTCAGCAGAACCTGGGAGTATTCAATGGAGCGTTGGGTGGGAATGACATAGTTCAGCTGGATTTCAGAAACCTGTGTGGGAAAAATATTCAGTCCTGCCAGGATGGTTTCCGAATTTGGGGTCAGGAGCAGGTCATCGTTTTTAAAATAGTCCCACCGCGCCAACAGTTGTGTTTTTGGGGTAATAAAGTAACCTGCAGTGGCGTGATATCCGAACGGATTGTGCTGCTCGTAGTCGATATTGGAATCGAGCCAGGAATAAATGAACTCACCACCCAGGAACAGGTCGCCCTGCGTAATGCGGACATCGGTACCCAGCAGGGTTTGATCCCCGTTGTGATTTCCAATAAAACCGGTTTGCTCCTTGGTTTCGCGCGAAACATTGACTCCGAATGTGATCTGGTCCTCGCTCTGCTGCTGGTCGGTATGGAACTGGGCTTCGAGTCGTCCGACATATAGCAGGTTATTGTCACTGTTTTGATTTGCGCCAAATCCATTGCCGTTGAACGCCCCCAGCCGATAGCGAAGAATACCGTCGGTGGTTTGACCGGAAATTTGAGCACCGATCTCTCGGTTTGGTGCCAGCCGGTTTACAACCGTGGATCGATTTACGAAATCGATGGCAGCAGCGCCGGTCAGGAATTCATAACTGAAGGGCGATTTAAACAAGCCCGTTTTAATCTGGAATCCCGGCGAAAACTTGTAGTAGACATTGGCATCCAGGATAGGGGATGAGCGCGTAAAATTAGTTTGCAGCTGGTATCCGAATCCCTGGTCAAATTCGCCATACACCTGCAGGCGGGCATTCCCTATCGAAAACCCGTTTTCGCCTGATGTTCTTTCAGGCTGGAAATTGCCAACGGTCTGAAGCAGGGCGCCGACTGAAAAGTAATCATTTTTTAATTGTTCTCGGAACTCGTTGAAGTCAGGTTCATCGCCAAACGTTTGAGCATGCAGGATGGTAGCAGAAATGAGGAATAATGTCAGTGAGAGCGTCACCGCCTTAAATAGTGTTCGGTAGCTATTAATCATAGATCTCTTATTGTTTTAATTTTGATTTAGAGTTAACAAATAAATTTTGATAGTACTTCGTTCAGCAATTTACGCCATCCGAAATATTGTAGCATGAGCTATAGGGAAGGCCGCGAGGATTGGTTTATACATTGTTATGAAATAGATGTTCCTTTAGTTGTGCAGGAGAATCATATTCCGAGTTTCGTATTAAGAACGGCAGGAAAACGTAAACAAAAAATCTTCAGCGAAACGTATTGCATTTAAAGGGGCGATGCCGAAAAACTGGAGTGATTTATTGGTTTCAAAAGAGCAGAGATGACACCGCTATCGAACGCTGCCATCTCTCAATCAGTGAAAATTTATATTGAAGCTACAGAGCCTCCGTCGACACGGTAATCGGAGCCGTTGATAAAGGAGGCTTTGTCAGAAGCCAGGAATGCCACAATAGGCCCAACTTCTTCGATTTTCCCGGGCCGGCCTAACTCAATATTAGGGCGTTTATTGCTGAGAAACTGTTTTACCGCCTCTTCTTTGGTGATTCCCTGTTCCTCAGCAGCCTGCTGCATCATCTCATCCACCAATGGTGTTTCAATAAAGGCGGGACTCACTGTATTCACCAGGATCCCCTGTTCAGCATACTGCTTGGAGAGTCCTTTCGAAAAGTTATCGAGCGCGCCTTTGGAGGCACTGTAATGAATCATGTCGGGGTAGGGCTGAGTTCCATTTTCTGAGGAGATATTGATAATGCGCCCCCAATTCTGTTTCAGCATCACCGGCAGCACTTTCTTCGTGATGGAAACCACTGCGAACAGATTGAGTTCGAAAAGGTCGCGCCACTCCTGCACAGAAACCTCCTCGATCGTTCCGGGTTCTCCGACCGTACCGGCATTGTTCACCAAAATATCGATGGTGCCGAACTTGTCAACGGTACGGTTCACCACATTTTGAATATCGGTTTCTTTTGTAAGATCTGCTTCTACCACCAGCACCTGCACGCCGAGCTTTTCCAGTTCTTCAGCGGTTTCTTCCAGCTCGTCTATATGGCGTGCACAGATTGAGAGATTGCATCCCTCCCCAGCCAGGGACCGGGCAATGCCTTTACCGATTCCTTTACTACCGCCAGTTACAATAGCTGTTTTCCCGTCTAGGTTTAAATTCATGGATGCATTTTTTTAGTTGTGTGGAGATTGAAACGGAAAAACATACAGAGATGAAAAACCGTTTCGTTGGCACGTAGCTGTTATGTTGGCTGCGATCACACGTAAGAGAAAACTTGTTATTCAGATTGAGTCTAAGAAGTAGGATCCTTAAAATCTAATAATCGTATTAGATTATTGGTTTTTAGAATTGTTTAAATAGAAAAAAATTGAAATTAATATCTCAGGGCGCGCAATATGCCATTTCTGCAGTTATCGCTTTATCCAAGCAGCCGAAAGGTACCACCGTCTCTGCAGCAGCACTCGCAGAGCCGTTGAACTGTCCACCAGCGTATTTATCCCAGTTACTCTCAAAGTTAAAACCATCCGGCATATTGAAGTCGCAGCGTGGGCTGAATGGCGGGGTTTACCTGGCACGCGATCCAGCGGAAATCGCCCTGATAGAAGTTATTGAGGCGATTGACGGGATGGATTTTTTCGAAAACTGTTTTTTGGGAATTGAGGGGTGCGGTCGCATTGAGCCCTGTCCATTCCATGATTTTTGGTCCAACGAGCGAAAAAAAATTCAAGACTGGCTGACAAAGACAACCTTCCATGAGTGCGAGCAAAGGATGTCACAGGCCTGGTTTGATCTTAGATTGCAGTATAGTAGCTAGATAAAGATGGAAACAGACATTCTTACAACCGAGGGTACATCATGCTTTCACTGCGGAGAAGAGTGCAGCAGTGATGCCATTCAGGTAGATGAGAAACCGTTCTGTTGCGAAGGCTGCAAGTTGGTGTACCAGGTTTTGGAGGAAAACGATCTGGATAACTATTACCAGCTGCAAGATCAGCCCGGAACTTCTCAGCTGGGCAGCACTGCTCGTAAACGGTTTGATTACCTGGATGATGAATCGCTGCTTGAAAAACTGGCAGATTTTCAGAACGATCACATCACCCGACTCAGCCTATACATCCCCGGCATTCATTGTACCTCCTGCGTTTGGCTTCTTGAAAATTTATACAAGCTGAATGAAGGGATAACTCAATGCAGCGTCAACTTTTTGAAGCGAGAGCTGAGTCTCACATTTGATCACCGGCAGACCAGCCTGCGGCAGATTGCGGAGCTTCTCAATTCCATCGGCTATGAACCTGATCTGCGGCTCGACCGTTTTGAGAAAAAAGCGAAAACCAGACCTGATCACAGGCTCTGGCTAAAACTGGGTGTAGCGGGTTTTGCGTTCGGCAACATCATGCTATTCAGTTTTCCCGACTATCTTGCGGGTACTTCAACGGACCTGGACGGCACTTTCAGCTTTTTCTTCGGATTCCTGAATATTGCACTGGCACTGCCGGTCCTGTTTTATAGCAGCAGCGATTACCTGAAATCAGCGTGGGCGGCTGTTAGGCAGGGAGGTGTCAACCTTGATGTGCCGATCTCAATCGGTATTATGTCGCTATTCGGACGGAGTGTCTATGAGATTGTACTTGGTATTGGTACCGGGTATATGGATTCTTTTACCGGCTTGGTATTTTTTCTGCTCATAGGGCGTATTGTCCAAAAGAAAACCTATGAGCGGTTGGCATTTGATCGCGATTACCGTTCATACCTTCCCCTTTCAGTGACCATCGTTGATGATGAAGAAAAAGAGCACTCAATATCGATCAACAAGATCACCGAAGGTGTACGAATGCTGATCCGTAATCAAGAATTAATTCCGGCGGATGCCACATTACTGTCAGATCAGTGCTTTGTAGATTACAGCTTTATCACGGGCGAATCGGAACCCGTAAAAATTGAGGAAGGCGATACCATCTATGCGGGCGGACGTATTGTCGGTAAATCTGCGTTGATGGTTGCCACGAGGGAGGTCTCAAACAGCTACCTCACCAAGCTTTGGAATGATGCCGCTTTTGATTCTGAATCAAAAGGGATGGATGTCAGTTCGTTGGCAGATCGCATAAGCCCCCATTTTACGCTGGCCGTGCTGGCCATTGCTATGGCTGCTGCACTCTGGTGGCTTCCTGCAGGTGCCGAGCAAAGTATCAACGTATTTACGGCTGTGCTGATTATCGCCTGCCCATGCGCCCTGGCGCTCTCCACCCCCTTTACGTTGGGGTCGGTACTTAACATATTGTCACGTAGTGGATTGTATGTAAAAGGGATTGAAGTGGTGGAAAAGTTAGCGAAAGTGACAGATGTTGTGTTTGATAAAACCGGGACATTGACCCGCTCTGACCAAGCTGACGTCACATTTAAAGGTGATATACTGAAGAAGCAAGATAAGGAGATGATCAAATCTGTCTGCAAACAGTCGGTGCACCCGTTAAGCCAGAAGATCGTGACTTTCCTCGGCGGTATTCCGCTCCGTCCCGTTGAACAGTTCGAAGAGCAGGTTAATAAAGGATTGAAGGCAATGGTCAATGGCCATCATATTTTAATCGGTTCCGCTTCATTTTTGGAGGAGCAATCGGGCGGCAGTTTTTCTGATCAGGAGATTTCTGGACGGGCCGTTTCTGTAGTGCATGTAGCAATTGATGGAAAGTGGAGAGGTTGGTTTGAACTGAGCAGCATGTACCGCAGAGGCATTCCAGAGTTGCTGAGCGGTCTGAAGGAGCAATTTTCAACCTACCTGATTTCTGGAGACAACGATCAGCAGAAACAAGAGCTCGAAGTTTATTTCGATAAAGAATCACTTCTGTTCAATCAAAAGCCGCAGGAAAAACTTGATTTCATAAAGGAACTGCAACATAGAGATCGCCGCATATTGATGGTCGGTGATGGGCTTAACGATGCGGGTGCCCTGCAGCAAAGTAATTTTGGGATCGCCCTAACCGATAACGTCAGCTCGTTTACCCCGGCCTGCGATGCTATCCTTGATGGCGACGCTATTTCCATGCTGGACCGGTTCATCAGTTTCGCCAGGAAGAGCATCCACATTATCCTCTGGAGCTTTGGCATCTCCCTGGTTTACAACATCGTGGGACTCAGTTTTGCCGTGACGGGTCATTTGTCTCCGTTGGTAGCGGCCGTCCTTATGCCGTTGAGTTCAATCAGTATCATGGTATTTACCAGCGTAACTACGCACCTGACCGCTAAGAAAATGGGACTCGCAGCATGGAAGTAATTTTTATGCTTATCGGATTTAGTCTGCTGGTAGCCCTCATTTTCCTTGCCCTGTTTTTCTGGGCGGTAAAATCCGGTCAGTTTGATGACCAGCATACCCCCTCTATTCGCATTCTATTTGACGAAAATAAACCGACACAAAAACAAAACTCATCAACAACCAATAAAAAAGATCAAGATTAATGGCTGTAGAAACGTTTAAATACGATAACGAAATCGTCCGGAAGTTTGGGATCGCGACCGTCTTCTGGGGTATTGCCGGTTTCCTGATCGGTCTTACCGTAGCCTTGAAGCTGATTTATCCCAGCTTTTTAGGTTTTATCCCCGAGCTCTCCTACGGGCGACTCCGACCGCTCCACACCAATGCGGTGATCTTTGCATTTGCCGGTAACGCCATCTTTTATGGGGTATACTATTCGCTGCCCCGCCTGTGCAAGACCCCGATGTGGAGTAATCTACTCAGCAAAATTAACTTTTGGGGATGGCAGGCGATTATTCTTTCCGCTGTCATAACATTGCCTATGGGCTTCAACACGAGTAAGGAATATGCCGAGCTTGAGTGGCCTATCGATATCGCCATCACCATCATCTGGGTTATCTTCGGTATCAATATGCTAATGACGATCTGGAAACGGCGCGAAAAACACCTGTATGTAGCCATCTGGTTTTACATCGCCACCTTTGTTACGGTAGCGGTGCTCCATGTGGTTAACTCGATCGAAATTCCCGCCACCCTCATGAAAAGTTACCCGGTATATGCCGGAGTGCAGGATGCGCTTGTGCAGTGGTGGTATGGGCACAACGCGGTGGCCTTCTTCCTGACGACGCCGTTTCTAGGCATCATGTACTACTTTATCCCCAAAGCGGCTAATCGACCGATTTTTTCCTACCGGTTGTCGATTGTTCACTTCTGGTCATTGATCTTTCTCTACATCTGGGCCGGCCCGCACCACCTGCTCTATACGGCGCTGCCGGGATGGGCACAGGCACTCGGAACGGTCTTCAGTTTAATGCTTATAGCGCCATCCTGGGGCGGTATGCTAAATGGTTTGTTAACGCTGAGGGGAGCCTGGGATCGTGTACGGGAGGACCCTGTGCTGAAGTTCCTCGTGGTTGGGGTTACCGCCTACGGGATGGCCACTTTTGAGGGCCCGATGCTCTCTATAGGAAATGTCAATGCCGTGGCTCACTACAGCGACTATATCATCGGTCACGTGCACCTGGGCGCCCTGCTCTGGAACGGTGGCCTTACGTTTGCGATGCTCTATTACATCACGCCAAAGATCTATAAAACCGAGCTTTATTCAACCAAGCTGGCGAATGTCCACTTCTGGTTTGCCACACTTGGTGCCATCTTCTATGTCATCCCGATGTATTGGGGCGGTATTACTCAAAGCCTCATGTGGAAAGAGTTTACTGCAGAAGGTGTCCTCCAGTACCCGAACTTCCTGGAGACCGTGCAGCAGATCATCCCGATGTACGCACTTCGTGCCGTGGGAGGCAGCCTCTTTATTATCGGGGCGATTATCTCGGTATATAACCTCTGGAAAACAGCAGCTTCCGGGCAGCTTTTAGCTGCTGAGGAAGACCAGGCGCAACCTATCATTGATCCGGCAGCGGGGAGTAATGAAAAATGGCACCGTCGCCTGGAAAGTCGCCCGGTTCAGTTTACCGCGCTTACGCTGGTCGTAATTCTTATCGGAGGCATTGTGGAATATGTGCCGACGGCATTGATCGACTCCAATGTGCCGACAATTGCGAGCGTCAAGCCGTATACACCGCTTGAAGTAGAGGGGCGTGATATCTATATCGCTGAGGGTTGTAATAACTGCCACTCACAGATGATACGTCCTTTCCGTTCGGAGACTGAGCGGTATGGGGAGTACTCCAAAGCAGGGGAATTTGTCTACGATCACCCGTTCCTGTGGGGCTCTAAACGAACCGGGCCCGACCTGCACAGGCAGGGTGGCAAGTACCCCGACTCCTGGCATCTGCGCCACATGCACGACCCGACGTCAACTTCACCCGGTTCCATTATGCCGGCCTATCCGTGGCTGCTAGAGCAGCAGATGGATATGGAGACGATTGATGAACGAATTTCGGCGCTCCGTTCGGTAGGTGTTCCCTACGCTGAAGGATATGAAGATGAAGCGCTGGACGACTTGGAGGCGCAGGCTGAGGAGATAACACAAGGCCTCCATCAGGCCGGTTTTAAGGAGGTTGACGGCATAGAGATTACATCGGATAAAAAAATCATTGCCCTGATCGCATACTTGCAGCGGCTTGGGGTCGATATCAAAGGCAACAATAACCCGTTCGAGGGACTACCATCCAGCAAGGTGATAGGTACGGCAGAACTCGAACAACGATCTGACAATAACTAGGGCTATGTACAAAGAGGTGCTAAGATCAATCGAAGGGGTAGGTATCTTCCCCAGTATTTCACTGGTGATCTTTTTCGGATTTTTTATCTGGCTGGTGTATTACCTGGTGAAAAAAGGAAAAGATCATTTTGAGGATGCCGCCCGGTTGCCCCTGGAGTCGGATCAGGAAATTGAAAACAAGTTATAGGAATGCATTATGAAACTGTTTGATGACGAAAAGGATAAGTTACTGGATCACGAGTACGATGGTATTCGGGAACTCGATAACCATATGCCGGTTTGGTGGCTTTGGCTGTTCTATTTTACCATCGCTTTTTCAGTTGGATACCTGCTCTATTACCAGGTGCTTGGGTGGGGACCCACTCAGCACGAGGAGTACCAGCAGGAAGTGGCCGCTGCGGAAGCTAGATATGGGGCTCCCGAAGAGGAAGGTGATCCTGTAAAAGAGTTTACCTGGACTGTGAGTACTGAAGAATCAGACATCGCAGCTGGAAAAGAGTTATTTATGAATCCTGGTCAGCTTTGTTTCACTTGTCACGGAAACCAGGGACAGGGACTCGTAGGCCCCAACCTGACTGACGAGCAGTGGCTGCACGGATGTTCCCCGAAGGAGGTCGCCGCAAGCATTATTAATGGCTATCCAGATATGGGGATGCTGCCCTATGGCAGTGCCACTAAGATCAGTAATGAACAGGTTCAACAACTGGTTAGTTATATTGCGTCTATACAGGGTACTGAGCCTGCTGATGCCAAGCCAGCTGATATGAGTCGGGCTCAGCCCTGCCAGGAAGGACCACTTAGCTCAGGATCATAAGCATTGTCATTTTCTCATCGGTTGGTTGTTTGCCAACCGATGGGTTAACTTTTCGAATGATATTTAAAATTGAGGATAAATTTTTTTAAGGGTCTTTTAGTTAGCATAGTATGACACGAGATAAAGACATAGAAAATGACAAAGAATCCTTTCGTGATCACTTAACGACAGTGAGCAAAGAGGGCAAACGGAACTGGATATTTCCCCAAAAGCCCAGCGGACGTTATTATGCCGCACGGAATATCGTGGCAGTAATTTTGCTGTTATTCTTTTTCTCTGCTCCATTTATCAAAATTAACGGGCAGCCGCTGCTCTTGCTCAATATTCTAGAGCGGAAGTTTGTAATTTTCGGGATGGCGTTCTGGCCGCAGGATCTTCACTTGCTGGTGTTTGGGGCACTTTCCATTGTCATATTTATCGTTCTGTTTACCGCCGTTTTTGGGAGGCTATGGTGCGGGTGGGCCTGCCCGCAGACGATCTTCATGGAGATGGTTTTCCGGCGCATCGAGTATTGGATAGAGGGCGATCGTGGCCAGCAGATTCGGTTGAATAAAGCACCGTGGAACTGGACCAAGATCTGGAAGAAAACGCTCAAACAAGGCATTTTCTTTGGACTGGCATTTATTATCTCAAACCTTTTCCTGGCCTACATAATTGGGGTTGATGAGCTGTATACTATTGTTACTGATCCTCCCTCAGAGCATTTAGGGGGACTTTCTGCTATGATAATTTTTAGCGGTGTCTTCTATGGCGTTTTTGCTTTTCTGCGCGAGCAGGTTTGCCATTTTATCTGTCCCTATGGACGCATGCAATCGGTGCTGCTGGATAATAATTCCATCAACGTTATGTACGATTACGTGCGCGGCGAACCTCGTGGTAAAGTAGCGGAGCGAAATGATGTGGGCGGGAAAGCCACGCTGGAAGATCTCGGTTTAAGCCCTGAATCTGATTATGGCTACGGCGACTGTATTGATTGCAAGCAGTGCGTTCGCGTTTGCCCGATGGGAATTGACATACGCAACGGCACCCAGTTGGAGTGCGTGCACTGCACGGCTTGTATTGACGCCTGCGATGATGTGATGGATAAGATTGACAAACCTCGTGGGTTGATTCGATACTCATCAGAAGATGCGATTAAAGAGGGCAAGAAGAAAATTCTAACGCCCAGAGTGGCGGGCTACAGCGGCATCCTGGTAGTGTTGCTTGCAATCTTTGTCACACTGCTTAGCATGCGTCCTGATACGGAGACCAGCATTCTGCGTCAGCCGGGCACGCTGTATCAAACCTTGCCTAACAACCAATACAGCAACATCTATGAGATTAAAGCGATCAATAAGACTTTTGATGCGATAGACTACGAAGTGCGTCTGCGGCAACCGGAAGGAGAGTTGGTTGAACTTGGGGACATCAATACAGTTCCCGCCCAGGGTTCTGCACAGGGACGACTCTTGGTAAAGCTTTCCGGAAATCAGCTGACAGAAAGTAATACCGAACTGGTATTCGATATTTATGCAAACGGAAATAAGATAGAAACGGTAACCTCTGGCTTTATCGGGCCGGGCTCCCAGGAGAATTAAAAATGGCGAATGATGAATTAAGAATTATACGGAAATTAACTAATGAGTAACTCATCAAATAAAAACGAAGAAACCGGGTTTTGGGACTGGGGCAAGGGGCTGGCTATTGTGATTGCCTTGTTCGTGATAACCACGCTAAGTGTCGTTTTCTACTTAGTAAGCCTGGACTACTATATGGTCAGCGAAAATCACTATGAAAAAGCTGTCGAGTATCAACAGCAGATAGATCGTATTGAGCATGCCCGAGATCTCGAAAAATCGGTTGAGATAGGCCATGCTTCTCAGGATATCCGGATTCAATTTCCCGACTCCCTGGTTGCCCTGGAACCGGTCGGAACCGTCAGGCTCTACCGGCCCAGTGATTCCAACCTCGATCGTTCATTCAAACTCTCGCTGGATGAAAAAGGTGCTCAATTGATTCCGACAGCAGAGCTTAAACAGGGTAAATGGCTGGTGCAGATCACGTGGGAATCGGATGGCCGTGAGTATTTTGAGGAGGCTGCTGTTTTTCTCTAACTCTTGATCGAGCACTGGAATTATGGAACTGTGGACGGCATTCACAATCGGGCTTTTCGGGAGTTTCCACTGCGTGGGAATGTGCGGTCCCCTTGCCATGGCATTACCCGGTTCAGGAAACGGTGTTGTCCCTGACCTGATCCAAAAAAGTATCTATAACCTGGGACGAATTTTGACCTATAGCCTGCTTGGAGCCATCATTGGTCTGGCAGGTCACGCCGTTTCGCTGGCCGGTCTTCAGCGACCGCTTTCTGTTCTTCTTGGAATGTTGATTATCGCCGGTGCATTTCTCCCCATGATTTCATCAGCCAGCAAACAACGATTTGAACCCCTTCAACATTTTTTTACATGGCTAAAACAAAAGCTGAAGCAGCAACTTAACCGAAAGGGGAAAGGCATGATGCTGATCATCGGCGTGCTGAATGGTTTGCTTCCCTGTGGATTTGTATATGTAGGCTTAGCGAGCTCATTAACTACAGGATCGATTGTTGGCGGTATGAGCTATATGGCCTTGTTTGGGCTAGGCACTTTTCCTGCAATGATGCTGATGGCTATGGCTCCCAACCTGATTAGTCTTAATGCCCGCAGGCGGATAAACCGGTATCTGCCTTTCATGGCTCTCCTTTTGGGCTGTTACCTTGTCTACAGGGGACTTATGATGGCCAATATTTAGTATTGGAAAGACCTTTAAAAATGCCATTCAAAGTAGATAGACTATATATTTACATGATTTTACCCATTCTGATTTCAAGGTCGGTATGCTTAGTAGGTAAAAATTGTCTTTTTAATAATTAACTAATACATTGACAACAGATTAACCGGTTACTTTGCTGTTTTGGTGTAGTGTTATTCACTTCTTTTACAGGGCCGGTTATCTGTTGATGGGATAAAGATTTTGAAAAATTTACAACAAAAATAGTGTTCTGCTGATTGGAAATATCCTTCGGCAGAGGGCTGGGATGTTTTAACTTTAAAACAGGGATAATATATGTCACCAAAAAAGTTCACTCGCAAAGATTTTCTGAAAAATACAACTGGTGCGTTGGCGGGATCGATGCTTGCCAAGCCAGCTGGAGCATTTTCTAAATCTACCCAAACTCAGAAACGAAGGGTTGCCTTGGTTGGGACCGGCATCCGGGGAATAACCTTCTGGGGCCGAACCATCCGTGAACGGTATGGAGATCTCATTGAATTTGTCGGCTTGTGCGATATTAATCCCGGTCGCCTTGAATATGGCAAGGAGTTTATCGGCGCCGACTGCCCAACGTTTACGGACTTCGATGAAATGATGGACACGGTGAAGCCGGATCTGCTTATTGTCACAACGGTGGATGCCACGCATCACATGTTTATTATCGGTGGATTGGAGCGCAATGTGGATGTGCTGACGGAGAAGCCGATGACGACTGATGAAATAAAATGTCAGCGTGTATTGGATGCTGAGGAAAAATCGGAGGCGGACCTTATAGTTGGGTTCAATTACCGATATAGTCCGCATCACACAAAACTAAAAGAAATGCTTGTGAATCGCCGCGTTGGCAAACTTACTTCGGTAGATTTCCACTGGTATCTGAACGTATATCACGGTGCGTCCTACTTCCGGCGCTGGCATGGCGAAATTTCCAGTAGTGGCTCGCTGTTGGTCCACAAGGCTACCCACCATTTTGATCTTCTAAACTGGTGGCTGGATTCCGACCCCGTTGAGGTCTACGCCGAGGCTTCACTGGAACATTATGGTAGTAACCATCCATTCAGAGGCAACAAGTGTCGTACGTGTCCGCACAAAGACAAGTGCCAATTCTATTGGGATATCACCCAGAATGATACCTACATGGACCTGTATGTAGCGAATGAAGAGCATGACGGGTATATCCGCGACAACTGCCTGTGGCGGCATGAGATTGATTCTTACGATAAGATGTCGGTACAGATCCAGTATGCAAATGATGTACAGGTGACTTATTCACTGACCACCTATTCTCCATATGAGGGGATGGAAATTGCATTCAACGGCTTTAATGGCCGCATTGATGCCTGGCATGGCATTCCCTGGAGAGAGCAGGACAAAGTGAACCAGGCCGAACTGCACAGCCAGGAGATGTCCCAGGAAGAGATGGAAAAGGCTACCAACTATGAAGAGATCATGGTGATGGATAACTTCAGCAGCCAGCACGAGCAAATCAAGGTGTTCCAGGAAAGCGGCGGCCACGGTGGCGGCGATGTGCGGCTGCAGGACCAGATTTTCCGTAATCCCGATATGGAAGATCCACTGGAGCATTCGGCCGGAAGTCGTGATGGCGCAATGTCAATCCTGGTCGGTATTGCTGCGCGAAAAAGTATCGAATCAGGTGAACCTGTTCGGGTTGAGGATTTAACATCGATCACCCCTCACCCATCACGAGGTGCCTGAGAATAATCGGTTCGAAATATTTTGAAGTACTTCGAGGCATTGTTCCGGCACGGGGCAATGCCTCTATTTATTAAGAGAATATATTTACAGGGAAATACACTTGCAGCAACCGCAAAGAGGCAGAGGCTGTACAAATAGCAAAAAAAATGGTATTTAAAGCGTTAAAAACCGAGTGCTTAGTAGGGGATCAGCTTCGACAATAGGGTGTTATCTTGCGAATCGTGCTGTAACCTTTCTCCATAGTTATTAATAAAAAAATAACACGATGAAGAATGTAAGATTAAAAGACATCGCAGAACGGCTAAATATTACCAAAGTTAGTGTTTCCAAGGCTTTACGAGATCATCCTGACATCTCGGACGAGACAAGAGAAAAAGTGAAGAAAATGGCGAAAAAGATGGGATATCGACCCAATCTTGTCGCTCGTTCGCTGACTTCTCAAAAAACCAATACTATCGGCGTTATTGTTCCTAAAATAGCGCACACCTTTTTTTCTTCGGTGATCCAGGGGGTTTACCAGGCGGCCCTGGAAACCGATTATGAAGTGATCCTTGGTATTTCTATGGAGGATGACAAGCTTGAAAAAAAACATGTCGAATCTATGCTTAATATGAGGGTGGAGGGCATGTTGATATCGATATCCGAGAAGACAAAGGATATGGAGAACTTTGAGATGGTACGGGATATGGATGTGGACCTGGTTTTCTATGACAGGGGATTTTTTACCGACGATTACACCTATGTGAAGGTGGAAGATCGCGGGGGAGCCCGCAAGGGAGTCCTGCACATGATCAACCGCGGATACAAAGATATCGCCCACCTATCCGGGAAATTGAAGGTAAATATGGGACAGGATCGAAACATTGGCCGGATTGGTCAGGAGCGAAACCTGGGATACCGTGATGCCCTGGAGGAAGCCGGGATGGACATTAATGAAGATGCTATTGTTGAAGGGGGATTTGGCGAACAGGATGGATATAAAGGATTTGAAAAGCTTATGAAGCAACATGGAAAGCCTGAAGCACTGTTCTGTGTTACCTATCCCGTGGGATTAGGGGCCCTTCAGTATATGCTGGATCACGATATTGATCCCGCCGAAATTCCCATTCTTTCATTTGGGAGCAGTGAGTTCAACCAGTACCTGTCGTATCCCTTTATTTGCATCGACCAGCCGTCATTTGGATTGGGACAAAGTGCATTTAAACGACTGGTGTCAGAGATCAGCGCAGAGGAAAAGATGAAGCCTGAACTAATAACACTACCCGCAGATATGATTATTGAGTAGTGGATGCTATGTAATAATTTGGTAAACTAACTACAATTCCATTCGGAATGAGGATTATGTATCCTTTCTTTTTATCCAATTAGTTACCGTTTACTTGATAACTAACCTAATCGATCCTAAGTGAGTGTAAGAAAATCTGGAAATTATATCTCTGAAAAAGCCACCTCATCGGCAATGAACTACCTGTTAATTCCCTTGTTATGTGGATTTATCCTCGGATGCAGCAATTCCACAAAATTGGAGTGGCACCAGGAAGATCAATACCGGTGGGCCGAAATAAAGGAAGGATTTTTCGAAAGTGATGCGACGGGATTTGTCGACCTTTCATCATCTCAAACCAACATTACCTTTTCCAATGATATAACAGAGCAGGAGCTTTCCGACAACCGGCATTACCTAAATGGATCGGGGGTAGCGGCAGGAGATGTTGATGGAGATGGACTTGTCGATCTATACTTTGCCGGCTTGAAAAATTCCAACAAGCTCTACAAAAATCTTGGGCATATGGAGTTTCAGGATGTTACCGAAACGGCAGGAGTGGCCCATGAAAACCATTATTCAACGGGTGCGGTATTCGCAGATGTAAATGGGGATACACACTTGGATCTGCTTGTTAGTTCAATTTACAAGGACATTGCCCTCTATATTAATGATGGGAAGGGTAATTTTGAGATCGATGAGAACAGCGGCCTGGGACCGGGAGAAGGCAGTACCACGATGACGCTCGCTGATATCGATGGAGATAATGACTTGGATCTGTATGTAGCCAAGTACAAGGAGAAATCGGTCAAGGATATCTACACCACCGAGGAACTGGAGTGGAATACCATTTTAAATGAGCCTTATACCGAACAACAACAGACCGGGCCCTACACGCTCATACCTCCATTTGACGAGCACTACGAGATTTTTATGGATGACAACAACCGTTTGGCGGGCCTTGCGGAAACGGGTCAGGTGGACGATCTGTATCTTAATGAAGGGGGAAAGTTTGAAGAAGTTTCTGACACCAAGAATGTATTTCGGGATGAGAATGGAAATCCCTACGGCCTGCAGCCTGACTGGGGGCTGACCGCAAAATTCCAGGATCTGAACGGCGATGGATTGCCGGACCTGTATGTGTGTAACGATTTTTTCACCAAAGACCGGGTATGGATGAACCAGGGAGCGGGCACTTTCCGGTCGATCGATTCACTGGCTATCCGCAATTTGAGCTTTGCCTGCATGGGCGTCGATATGTCTGATATTAACCGCGACGGGCGGCTCGACATTTTTACCGCAGAGATGCTCAGTTCCGAACATGATGAACGTTTGCAGCAGGTGGGGTCAGACGATCCCAATCCAGACCAGTACCGCGAGACCGAGGCGCGTCCAACAAACAACCGGAATTCACTCTACCTTCAGCGAGAGGATCACACCTATGCCGAGATCTCGTACCTTAGTGGTGTGGAGGCCACGGGCTGGTCGTGGGATGCCACGTTCATGGATATCAACTTGGACGGGTTTGAAGATCTGATTGTGAATAACGGCTACCTCTACCATATCCTGGATATGGACGCCCAGATCGGTATGATGCGCCAGGGCCGAAATATGGATGAGCACTTTACGGAGTTTATGCAGAACGCCCCCTCCCTGGATCTGCAAAACCGAGTTTTAATGAATAACGGGGACCTCACGTTCCGCGATCAGAGTGCAGAACTGGGATTTACAGAAAAGGATATTTCACACGGCATGGCCGTAGCAGACCTGGATAATGATGGGGCGCTGGACCTGGCAATAAACCGCATGAACGGGGAAGCCGGAATTTTCCGAAACCGAACGACAAAACCTCGGATTGCCGTCCGGTTAATTGGTGAAGCGCCCAACACCCAGGCGATCGGTGCAAAGGTGAAGCTGGAGGGAGGCCCCGTCGTTCAGCAAAAAGAGCTCTCCTCCGGCGGTGACTTTCTTTCGGGATCAGATCCCTTTGTGGTATTTGCCGCCGATCAGGAAAACCGGAACCACCAGTTAACAATCACATGGCCGGATGGAAGACGAACTCATATTGACAGCCTCCGTTCCTCGCGCATTTACGAGATTCAGGAATCGGAAAGCCAGCGCGTAGAGAACGAATCAGAAACAGCGGTTGCTTCACGTACCCCTATTTTTGAGGATGTGTCCGACCGCATAAATCACCGTCACGATGAAAATGACTTCCAGGATTTCCAGCTTCAGTCACTGCTCCCCGTCAGTATGAGTAAACTGGGTCCTGGCATCTCATGGATTGACCTGGATGGCGACCAGGATGATGACCTGTATATTGGCGCAGGTATGGAGGGTAAGCCCGGTGTGTTTGAGAATATGGGGAAGGGGTCTTTCCGGTCAATGAGCCTTGAAGGTTTAGAGCAAACTACAGCTGGTGATCAAACGGCTGCTGTTGGATGGCATAATGAGGGTAGGACCAACATGGTTGTGGGAAGTGCAAACTATGAGCAGGGGCAGTTGCGCGTTCCTTCTGCCTACCAGTATCATAACGGACAGGGAGGCGGGCAGCTCGATTCTTTAACCAACAATATTTCGACCACAGGGCCATTGTCGGCCGCTGACTATGACAACGACGGAGATATAGACCTGTTTGTGGGAGGACGCTTTATCCCGGGTCATTATCCAATGGATGCTCCCTCCAGGCTATTCACCAATGAAAACGGTTCTTTTGTGATAGATAAAGTGAATTCCCAGAAGTTGCAGAAGGTCGGTATGGTCACGGGCTCCCTCTTTACCGATTTTGATCGTGATGGTGACCAGGACCTGGTGTTGAGTCGGGAGTGGGATTCGGTTATGCTCCTGGAAAATGATGGTGGAATCTTCCGAGACGTTTCTGAGCAGAATGGACTCAGCGATCTAAAAGGCTGGTGGAACGGTATAGCAAGTGGCGATTTCAACAACGATGGATACCCGGATCTCATAGCTACAAACAAAGGACTCAATAGCCCCTACCAACTGGAGATGAACAAACCATTGAGAATGTACTACAGCGATTTTAATGGTGATCAGTGGGTCGAGGTTATCGAAAGTTATGCAGACGGCAACGGGGACTTTGTTCCGAGAAAGCGCCTTTACAAATATGGATCGGTTCCGGTGATTGCAAATCGAATGCGGAGCCATGAGCAGTTTGCCAATACCACATTAAATGAACTGTTTGGCCAGCGTTTGAATAATATCCCGTACAAAGAGGTGAGTACCCTGCAGCATACGCTCTTCCTACGTACAGAAAACGGATTCGAAGCACGTCCACTTCCCCTGGAGGCACAGTTTAGTGTTGCTTACCATGCCGGTGTCGCCGATATGGATAACGACGGGAATGAAGATCTCTTTTTAAGCCAAAACCTGTTTGCCCTGCCGCGACAGGTCCCACGGCAGGATGCCGGGCGTGGGCTATGGCTCAGAGGTGATGGAGAAGGGAATCTCACTCCTGTGCCGGGCAGCATCTCGGGCGTAAAGGTTTATGGAGAGCAGCGCGGAGCCGCATTCAGTGACTTTAACAAGGATGGCAGAGTGGATCTGGCAGTGTCGCAAAATGACTACAATACCAAGCTGTACCTTAACAGGACAGAAAGCAGGGGGTATCGAATTACATTAAGAGGTCCGGCCGTGAACACTGACGCCATCGGATCAAGTATTCGGTTGGTATACGAGGATCAATCAGCGGGACCGGTACGGGAAATACAGGCGGGTTCGGGCTATTGGTCTCAAAATAGCTTTACCCAGGTGATGGGCGCTGGTTCTGACGTCTCACAGATTCAGGTAAACTGGTTTGACGGAAGGCAACAAACGGTGGAGATTGAAAAAGGAAAAATGGATTATGTGATCTCATACCCGGAAAATTAGTTTAGCAAAACGATGTTATGGCCTGTAAAAAAATACTTCCTGCTCTTATAATAACTTTTCTGCTACTAGCCTTGAATGGATGCGGCCAGCGATCTTCGGTGAAAATCGGGCCTCTCTCAATTGATCAGCCGGTCAAGGGCTGGATGATTCTTTCTGACAACGAAGAGGAAGGGTTGCATGTGATTGAAAATGCGGCGCGATACGATATAAATCACCTTCAGATTTCCCACCAGGTCATTCACTCGCTCAGGCATGTCCGCGATAAGGAACGACGAGAGCTTGCCAAGACCTTCACCGATGCGGCCCATGACGCGGGTATCCAGGAGGTCGTCTTTTGGGATCACGCCCTGCACGAGCTGGATTACTATCCCGACCGATTTAAAACGGGGCCAGATAGCACTCTTAATCTGGATAATCCTGATTTCTGGACTTGGTTCAAGAATGATTACCGGGATCTGCTTGACATGGCCCCGGATATACAAGGCCTGATTCTTACATTTATCGAAACCGGTGCGCGTGCAGAGAACCAGTATTCCGAAAAAATGACTACCAATCAACAGAAGTTGGCAGCAGTGGTGAATGCCGTAGCAGAAGTGGTCATTGAAGAGCGCGGCCTGAATCTTTATACACGGACATTCTCCTATACTCATGAAGAGTATGATAACATTGTGGGAGCGATTGAGCTCTTCAAATACCCTGAGATTCGGTTGATGATGAAGGAGACGCCTCACGATTTTTTCCTGACTCATCCCAACGATTTTTTTGCCGGAACGATTGATCATCCCACCATTATGGAATTTGATGCAGCAGGAGAGTTTAACGGGCAGGGCATCATTGCCAATACCTGGCCCGAATATATTCTGCATCGCTGGAGTGATTTTTTGCAACGGGATCACGTAATCGGCTATGTGGCACGAACTGATCGATATGGCGATACCAGGATTATCGACCGCCCTTCAGAGATCAATTTGTGGGCGTTAAAGCGATACGTTGAGGATCAGAGCCTGACAGCGGATGATATTTACAGGGAATTTATTGTTTCAGAATATGGGGAAGATGCGTTTCCGCAAATCAAAGATGCATTTGAAAATTCCTATGACATTGTAACGTCGGTGTTGTACACCCTGGGTACAAACACGGCAAATCATTCCCGTTTGAACTATGATCCCTACAGTTCGCACTGGGCGCGTCATGTCAGCGGAAAGTGGCTGGAACCACCAGTTGGGAAAGTAGGACACGGGGTTGACAAAGAGTTTCACTATTGGAAAGACATTATCAACACGTTGGCGCCAGCCTGGGCTAAAAAAGGGGGGACACAGCTTGAGGAAATACCTGCTGTTATCGAAAATAATTGGCTGGATGAGCAGGAAAATATGTCCGAAGAGTACCTTGATTACGTTATTACAGAGAAGGAGCATGGTATCAAACTGGCCAACGAATCTTTGCAAAAAATTGAAGAAGCAAAGCCCGTTTTATCTGAACAGGATTTCGAAGAGTTACACCAGTATTTTGCACGTACCCTGCTTACCGCCCGGCTTCACCGTGATGTGGCTGCTGCGTATTTCGGATTTCGTATCTATGCCCGGGGAGAGGAATTTCGAACGGAATCTCTAATGGAGAAGACAAAATCCGCTTTACAGCAGATTCCCAAAATTGCCAACCAGATCAAGAATTATCCCCATTACGTTCAAAGCGGCCAATGGAACTGGCGGGCGGATGCCGAGCAAGCTATGTGGTATTACGATAAGATTACGAAGGAAGGATGGCCTGAGGAAAATGACGAAATCCCGGTTACTTTTTCTGGGATAACCTTCCCGCTGGAATAAAGTGGAATGCTTGTTAAAGTTTAATGCGTTTGCGGGTTGAGAAGATCCATAACCGGTAAACGGGTTAAAGTTAACGTCAGTTCGACATAAAGAACTGTCATTGTGAGGGATTCAGTGACCTTTTGGATCCCGACACCTGTCGGGAGGCAATAATCTCCCAATGGGGGAACAAAAAAGACGGGGAGATCGCCGCGTCGACCTCATCGTTAAGCCAAAAAGGGCAACAAAGCCTCCTCGCCATGACAGTTGTTATTTTGAGTTAGTCTTATCTTGAACTCAGGTTAAAATTAATTTTGTAGTTTTTGCAGCTCTTCTTTTGTCCATTCGCCACTGTGCTCCTCTGTAGCTTTTCGAATGCTGGAAACGGTTTCAATGGCAACGGGTGGAGCGTCATTCTCCCAGGACTGCCGGATATAGGTCAGGACGGCTGCAACCTCTTCATCCGTCAGGTAGCTGTGAGAGGGCATCACACCGGCAAATTCAGTATCCCTGTTTGTGTAGCCCTTGAGCAAAATACTGGTCAGTGCCGCAGGATCCTCGCGATTTACCCACCGGCTACCGGAAAGTGCCGGTGCCACTCCTTCGATCCCCCCTCCCTGGTTGCCGTGGCAGGCCATGCAGTTACGGAACTGTTGTTCGCCAAGCTTGTACAAGCGCAGTTCTTCACCGGCCAGTGTGGGACTATCAGTCTCATTATTATTCTCCGCATCCCGCAGTCGTTCCAGTATCCATTTTTTATTTTTGTCATCAGTTCCATCCCAGGAGTAGGCTGTTTTAAGAAGTGCAAGCATGTCAGATTCTTTCCCATGCACCCCGGTCAGGAACTTCTCGCGAAAATAAACACTGTCTAAATTTCTGTTTAAGATATCTGCCATAGCCTCGTTTTGTTCTGAGCCGTTTGTGGCTCCCAAAGTGGCAAGCAGCTGAAGCTGTGTGTAGGGCGCATCCTCATTTTTTGCCGTCTTAACCAGGGAATTACTTACCTCCGGATTACTTCTTACGCCCTGTTCAAGTATACGGACAGCAGCAGCCCGTATCCGGGAATGCGTATCCTGTAAAGCATCAGTAGCGATGGTATAAAGTGCGTCAGGTTTATAGATATTGCGGTCATAACCTTCAAGAGTCCAAAGAGCCTGCAACCGGGTATAAAATACTTTCTGTTGATTTCTAACCAGGTTTTCAAGCTGGGGAATCACTTCTTTCGGGGACCGCTGGACAAGAAGCTGCTGTGCGGCATCGCGCAACTTCCCGTTTTTATGGGATAGGAATTGGAGGAGTTGTTCGGGAGCACTTTGCGTTAGATTTGGAGTGTCGTAATCTATTGGCCGATCATCTCTGACTATTCGGTAAATTCTGCCAAATTTACTGTCACCAGCCGGTTTATGGAGGTCATGTTCAACTGCATAATCTCTTAAATGATCAGTTAAGTAATGGGCATGCTGGAAAATCCCCTGGTACATATCCACCACGTATATTGCCCCATCAGGCCCATTATAGAGATTTACAGGGCGAAACCGCTCATCCGTGGATGTCAGAAATTCGCGACCCTCATAGGCAAATTGGGCCTCGGCAGTAATTGCCTCAGGATCTTTATCCAGGTTAACCAATCGTTTAATCAGGTTGCCCGCGGGTTCCGGGACAAAAGCGTTCCCCCGGTAGGCCTCTCCAAACTGATCTCCCCGATAAATTACCGGCCCACAGGTGGCGGTGCTCCGTTTCAGTGTACCATCTTCACGTACAATCTCGTTGATGCGATAACCCCGGTTTACCCCAGTCGGATGGGCCGGCCACATCGTTTCACTTTCGGCAATACTGCTGTTTATCCCTGCCTCCAGGCTAAATTTTGGATGGCGATGGCTATAGCTGTATGGAACCAGGTGAGAGACCAGGGTTCTTGAGTTATGGGTGGAATAGAGACGTCCCCAGTCGTCTTGGGTAATCCCCCACTGCGTCATCTGTTCAAAAGGGCGTGTTTGCCAGCCACCGTTGACGCGTCTCAGGCTAACGTCGCTGTACACACTGTATATCCAGTTGTCCATCCCCCACATCAGACCATTGTCCATATGCTCAACATTGTCTGATTCTGGATCGCCATACCGGTTGAAGACCAGTTCCTTGGTGTCGCCAATGCCATCACCGGTTGTATCTTGTATGAACCAGGTGTTGGGTGGTTCGGCAATCAGGACGCCATCATCAAGCACCTTTATGGACCGTGGTAAAACAAGACTATCCATAAATACCCAGTTGTGATCGATCTGTCCATCGCCGGTGGTATCTTCGAGGACTACAATCCGGCTTTCCGGTACCTGTTCCATCTCCGAGGTCTCTTCTGCACTTTTATTGTGCACCGGCATATAGGAGCGCATTTCAACGACCCAGAGTCGCCCGTCCGCATCTATGTCCATCGCCACCGGGTTTACAACATCTGGTTCGTGAGCAACCAGTTCGATGCGAAATCCATCTTCCAGTTCAAAAGTTTCAAGTGCTTCGTTGGGAGCTAGTGGTGGTATTTTTAGAGAAGCGTAATCTCCATAATCGGGTGAGTTCATGTTTTTAGTTAGAGAATCAGCCTTGGCTGCAGAAATATTAGCAAATTTCGGGACCGTTGGCCCGGCGTTTGATGCGGTCCTGGATGTACAACCAGTAATAAGCCACATTGCTATCCCTGCAATTGTGATAAATACCAAAGGCCGGATTGATATTAGAACGCTTGTTTTGTAGTTGGGGGATAAAAGAGATTGTCCTTGTTGTACCATTAGATAGTGAACTGTGACTTCGTATAGGTTATTGTATTTTAAATAAAATTACGGAAAGAGGGCTGCTCATGGCTAAGCACTAAATAAAAGTTGTTTTGAATAATTACAAAGAGCTCTTTCTGGAAAAAATAAAGAACGTTTTTACCGGTTAAATCAAGTATGCGTAAAATGTGTGCTATACCCTATACCGTCTTTTCTGTTATTTCGAGTGGAATCCCGATGGTTTTTTCGGGATGGAGTCGAGAAAACTCCGTATCCCAAGAGGTAGATTTATCCATTACGAGTCCCGATGAGCCTTCGGGGCCGCTCTCCAGTCGAAATGACAAAGACAAAGGATAGATTGCATTTTGCTCTTCTATGCTCAATCGATGATCGAGTTATAAAGAGTTCCGGGTTTGTTTTTCCAATATTTAATAGGATTAACAATTTGAATTTGCGAATCCACACAAATTTAATTAACTAATAGTCGGTCGAATAGTTAACGGTTAAGTAAATCGTTAACTGATTAGAATGGGGAAACGACCAATCGGATGCTGCCGGGATGCAGCAGCTATTTTTTTCGATGCTTACTTAACCGGTTAAATTTCTCTGAAAAAGTAAGTACTTAACCGGTTACACTTCTCATTCTACTCAATAAGACGGGATAACTAGAAATAATAACTAAGGTGATACTATGGGAAATAAGAACCAAACAATGCGATTAATATTTGGTTTGCTCATGGGAGTTTTCTTCTGTGCAGCAATGCCAGCGTATGCGCAACAAATTAGTGGAACGGTAACGGATGCAAGCACGGGGGAGACACTTCCCGGTGTGAACGTATTCTTGGCTGGAACGCAAACAGGTACAGCCACAGGTGCCGAAGGTAACTACGAAATAACAGGTATCGATCCGGGGTCCTACACCTTGGTAGCCTCATTTGTAGGTTACGAACGGTATGAAACCGAGGTCAATATCTCCAGCGGTCAAACTCTGAATTTGGATATCCAAATGACTCAGGGTACTCTGTTGGGTGAAGATGTTGTGGTTGTCGGGTATGGTACCCAGCAAAGAAGCGCAGTAACAGGTGCCGTTTCGTCTATATCTGGCGAAGATCTGAATGAAGTTCCGGTAACCTCGGTCGATCAGAGCCTTACGGGGCAGACTGCTGGTGTAGTTGTGTCTTCTGGCGGGACAAAGCCCGGTGATGGTGCTTCAATCAGGATTCGTGGTAACCGTTCAATTAATGCAAGCAACGAGCCGCTGTATGTAGTCGATGGTGTCCCGATATCTGGTGGCATCAGGGATATTAACCCGCAGGACATTGAATCTATTGAGGTGTTGAAAGATGCTTCTGCGACTGCAATTTATGGTGCCAGGGGGTCTAACGGAGTTATTATTGTAACTACCAATCGTGGCTATGACGGTGAGCTTTCGGTTGAGTACAACGGTTCTATCGGTTTTTCTAAAGCTTTACGCCAGGTAGATGTGATGAATGGGGAAGAGTATGCGGAATTAAACCGTGAAGCTCATCGCGCAGCTGGGCAGTATTCAGGAAATGATTCACAATTCCTTGAGCCTGGCGAATTGGAAAACCTGGAGAACGGTGTTTATCAGGACTACCAGGATATGATTCTTCAGACGGGTGTACGCCACAATCATCAACTTGGAATATCCGGTGGTAATGAAAATACGCGATACCACGTTTCCATTGGTGGACTTATGCAGGAAGGGATTCTGGCACCGGAAGATTTCAGCCGTTACACTACACGCCTGAATCTTGATTTTGACGTTAGCGATAATATCAGCATCGGTACCTCGACACTGGCCAGTTACAGTGTGCAGAACGGGGGCGATCAGGGTTTTTATGGTGAGGCTTTAGCAAACAGTCCGCTTGGCGTACCATATGATGAGGAAGGGAATTTACGATTCCAGCCGATCAATGATGGGCAGCGTTCCAATCCACTTATTGAGGTGCTTCCCGAAACGTATGTCGATGAAGAACAAAGACAGCGCATTTTGAGCAATATTTTCGCTGATATTGATTTCACCGACAATTTAAGTTTTCGAATGAATTTTGCACCGGATATCCGGTATGAGCGAGATAACGACTACCAGGCTTCTCGTTCACGTGATCAGTTCCAAGGACCCGCTGCTGCGCAGAGAGGGGAGGAATTCGTTTTTGAGTACACCTGGGAGAATATCGTACGATATCAGCAGGATATCACCGATGTGCATTCCATTGATGTGACCGGCTTGGTTAGTTTTCAGGAGTTTAATGAGGAAACATCATTCACATCAGTTCGGGGTATCCCGGTGGAAACGATGGAGCTTTTCAACTTTGGAGCTGCCGAGGAGATTTTGGGTGCTGATACCAGCTTTGAAAAATGGAGTCTGTTTTCGAGCATGCTTCGTTTAAACTACAATTACGATGACCGGTATTTCCTTACGGCTACAGGTCGAAGAGACGGTTCCTCACGATTTGGTGAAGAAAACGAGTACGGATTTTTTCCATCGGTAGCACTATCCTGGAATATTTCCAACGAGGATTTCTTCTCCACTGAGGGCGTTTTCTCTGATTTGAGAGTTCGAGTGAGTTGGGGCAAAACAGGGCAAACCGGTATTGACCCCTACCAGACGCAGGGACTTCTTGCCAGGACGCAATACAACTATGGCGGAGATGCGGCATTTGGATTCGAACCCTCCCAAATTGCTAACCCTGAGCTGAAGTGGGAGACCACGACCTCAACCAATGTGGGAGTTGAGTTTGGAATACTTGACTCGCGAATCACGGGTAGCATAGATGTTTATCGCCAGGAAACCAGTGACTTGTTGCTGCAACGGCAATTACCCATTACCAGTGGATACTCCAGTATTTTGGAGAATGTCGGTTCTACCCGGAACACCGGTATAGAGGGAACACTTTCCGCCGATATTATCCAGGCTACAGGTAGGGATGCATTCCAGTGGTCGGTTGATCTTAACCTGGCCTCAAATAAAGAAGAGATCGTAGAACTGTACGGTGGTACACAGGATGATGTAGGAAACGAATGGTTCATCGGTGAGCCGATCGATGTGTTCTACGATGTTGATCAAATAGGCGTTTGGCAGCTGGACGAAGAGTCAGAAGCAGCTAATTACGACCAGATTCCAGGTGAGATCAGGGTAAGAGATGTGAATCAAGATGACCAGATTAATGCAGCAGACCGGGTCATCATTGGTCAGGAAATGCCGAAACTGTCGGGTGGCTTGAATACCCGTTTCAGTTATAAAGGGGTCGACCTGTCGGTATTCTTTTACGGCAACTTCGGTCATACCATCGATAGCGGCATACATGACGATGCCATGGTAGGTCGATACAACGAGTTCGATGTGGATTACTGGACTCCGGACAACCCTGTAAACAGGCATCCACAGCCGACCATAAACCGTGAGTTTCCAATTTATAATAGTGCCCGGCACTATTACGATGGCGATTTCATCAAAGTCCGGAACGTCGTGTTAGGGTATAACGTCCCAAGTCATATCCTGCAGGATGCCCTTGGTATCCAGGCACTCAGGGTGTATGCCAATGCGCAACAGCCGTTTATAATTTCGCCTTATGTGCAAAACCATCGCGGTATCGATCCAGAGAATCCAGGAACCGGTACCCCGGCGCAGTGGCAAATGAACTTTGGAATTAACTTAACATTTTAATACAACCAACCGGATAGCATTATGAATAAGTATTTAAGAATATTCACGATTGTAATGATGGCGGGCTTGGTGGCTTCCTGTTCAGACTTTCTGCAGGAGGAAGTGAAAACCCAGGTTAGTAATACCCGCTACAATACGCCTGAAGGTTTTAATGAAGCAGTAAACTCCACCTATTCCTACATCCGAACCTTCTACGGGACGGAAGAGGGAATGACAGCATCCGTATTCGGTACGGACACCTACCGTGAGGGTGCTGATGGTGACTTTAAAGCTATGAACCGCTACAGCAACGAGTTTGACTCCTTTTCTTATCCTATGGAGTCAATCTGGCGAAACATGTACCGGGGCATTAATATTGCCAATACGGTAGTAGCCCGTTCCGAAAGCGTCGAAGGATTGCCCGGCGATGAAGTAACCCGAAGGACGGCCGAAGTTCGCTTCCTGAGGGCCCACTTTTACTTTATCCTGGTTCAGTACTTTGGACCTGTGCACCTGACGACAGAGGAGACCGAAGGAGTTGAGCTCCAGGCGTCTCGTGCACCTGTCGCTGATGTGTATGGCCAGATTATTTCAGACCTGGAATTTGCAATGAACAATCTTCCGGCAGAGCCTGAGCAATACGGAAGAGCAACCAAGCCGGCTGCCGAGCATCTGCTGGCAAGGGTCTATTTAACGAAAGCGACATCTGATGCAGCTGAATCCAGTGATTACCAGATGGCTGCTCAACTGGCGGAAACGGTTATTGACAATTACAGTTTCCAGCTTCTTGATGATTATGCCGATATCTTTGAGGTTGGAAATGAGCAAAATGCCGAAGTTGTATGGGCAGTACAATATTCTGAGAATCCGCTAGTAAACGGTACACCGGACCATGACCTGTTCCGTGGCGGTAACTCTGCACACTTGTATTTCAATTTCCCGTATGACCAGGAACCGGGTCTTTTCAGAACCGTTGAGTTCGGGCGACCTTTCCGTCGTTTCCGTCCCACGCTCTTCACTACCCAAGAGATGTTTAACCTAGATGACAGGGATACCGATTCACGTTACAAGAAGACGTTTAAAGATGCATTCCGCGTGATCGATCCAGGAAACTACTCCAATGTGGATGGTGTAGATGTTACATTTGCTGAAGGTGATACGGCTATTTGGTTCCCTGGATTCAATATGCCGTTATCTGAGCAGCAAACCTACAACATGCAGGTCATCACGCCAGAGGAATATAACTTCATTAACTTTCCCCCACTTTGGAAGTTTATGGATCCCAACCGGGCAAGTGTGAACGAAACGGGCGGTTCCAGGGATTGGATGGCGTTCCGTTTAGCCGAAACACACCTGATTGCGGCAGAAGCCTATTTCTACATGGATGGAGCTAGTTCACCAGATGCCATAGCACACCTGAATGCCGTCAGGGAGCGTGCAGCCTGGCCGGGTGAAGAAAACAATATGACTTCAACCACGGCTACAAGCCTGCAGAATGAGGGCATCGATTTTATATTGGATGAACGGGGTCGCGAGTTGCTTGGCGAGCAGTTACGCTGGTTTGATCTAAAACGGACTGGCAAGCTCGTTGAGCGGACTACCGCCCACAACCCCGATGCCGTTCCACCAATCGGCGGTCTCGAGGAGTTCCACAACCTACGACCAATACCTCAGTCTCAAATTGACTTGACTGAAGGCGGAGAACAATCTTTTCCCCAAAATCCCGGATACTAGTTAACGCGGGAAATACATGACATGAGTGGCAAGTCCCTATGCTTGCCACTCTATGTCATTTTAAGTACATACAAAGGATTGGCAAATCATTTTACACCACGACGGTTTTACAAACTATGAGTAAGTCAGACGACAATCGTATTAACAGAAGGGAATTTTTGACTAAGTCAGCCATTTTATCGGCTGGTATTACAACAGGCATAAGTGCCCAAAGCTATGGCAATATTTTAGGAGCCAATGATAAAGTGCGAGTAGGAATCGTTGGCTTCTCAAATAGGGCCAAAGGCTCACTGATTCCTTCATTCTTGGACCATTCCGGGGAATTGAATTTTGAGATAGTTGCTGTTTCTGATATTTGGAACAAGCGTCGAAATGAAGGCGCGCAATTTATAAAAGAGCAGTCTGGCAAAGGGGTCGCACAAGCCCGTAATAACGAAGAGTTATATGAGAAGCATGATCTTGATGCGGTTATTATAAGTACTGCAGACTTTCAGCATGCCCTGCACTGCAAGCAGGCTGTTGAGGCCGACTGTGACGCGTATGTTGAAAAGCCGTTTGCGGAGACAATGGAAGACAACCGAACAGCGCTTAAGGCCGTTGAGCAAAGTGATAAGATTATACAAATAGGTTCGCAAAGGCGAAGCGGACGCAATTACCATGCGGCAGCCGATTTCATTCATGCTGGGAAATTCGGCGATATTGTAAATGTGGAAATGACCTGGAATGTAAATCAGCCGGGTCGATGGCGGTTGCCTGAGTTAACAAAGCAGATTCGCGAAGAAGATACGGACTGGCAACGGTACTTGATGAATCGTCCGTATGAACCATGGGATCCGCGAAAGTACCTGGAGTATCGCCTGTTTTGGCCTTATTCATCCGGAATTCCCGGGCAGTGGATGTCCCACCAAATTGATACCGTTCACTGGTTTAGTGGACTGCCCCATCCCAGGAGCGTATCGGCCAACGGGGGCATATACCTATGGAAAGATGGTCGTGAAAACTATGATACCATGACTGCTGTATTTGATTACGGTCCCCTGGATGACAAGTCTGAAGGGTTTCAGGTGGTCTATTCTTCACGATTCACCAACTCTGCCGGCGGCGTTAAGGAGATCTACTATTCCAACGGCGGGGAGCTAAATCTTGAAACGAATAAAGTCACTCCCAATGGCGGGTTGACGGAGCATTATGCCTCTGCAATGGGGATGGAACCTAATCTGTTGGAACAGCAATCCCTTTCTGATGCAGCCGAGGCTGCAACCAGTGCCAACACAGGTGTGGATAGTATGACTTCAGCTCACATGAGAAATTGGATGGAATGTGTAAGGAGTAGAAAAGAGCCTAATGCTGGGGTCCGCGCAGGTTATAATCATTCAATTGCCAACATCATGACCACAGCTGCCCTTCGCACGGGTGAGTATGTAGCATTTGATGAGGAAAACCAAGAAGTACTGGCAGGTGGAAATGTGTTCAAATATTAACTATTAAATAAGTCTCTTTCACTGGGTACAGTTAAAAAAATTATAACCAAACCGATCGTGCCTGCGATATCACGCCTCATACATATTAGTCTTGTTTTTATAATCCTATTTTTTGCTGCATTTGCTAATGCTGACTATGGAAAGGAGAACTCAATTAAACTGCTAAATCACCCGGATGAAAAACGGGTAGATGTACTGTTAAACGGTAAGCTTTTTACCTCCTATCTTTATACTGAAACGCTAAAAAAACCCGTGCTCTACCCTCTTAAAACAGAAAGCGGAAACTTTGTCACGCGTGGATACCCCCTTGATCCACGTGCAGGGGAACGAGTCGACCATCCTCATCACGTAGGTTTATGGTTCAATTATGGAGACGTGAACGGACTGGATTTTTGGAATAATTCAAATGATATTCCGGCTGGTGAGGAAGAAAATTATGGCACCATTGTCCATAAAGAAATAAACAAGCTCGAAAGTGGACAGGATGAAGGTCGCCTGGGGGTGACCATGGAATGGAACGGTCCTGATGGAGAAGCGATCCTGCGGGAAAATACGATGTTCATTTTTCGTCATTCCGGTAATAAAAGAATCATAGATCGAATAACCACACTCCAGGCACTTGATAGTGAAGTCTCATTAAAAGACAATAAAGAAGGTCTTTTGGGCATCAGGGTCGCCCGGCAGCTGGAACACCCCTCTGATGAACCGGTGCTTCTGACTGATTCTTCCGGAGAAATAGCCTCACAGTCTAAAGTCAACAATGCAGGTGTCTCAGGAAATTATTTGAGTAGTGAGGGAGCTGAAGGTTTAGATGTTTGGGGTACGCGTGCCCGCTGGATGATGTTATCGGGCCGGGTTGAAAATGAAGAGGTTTCACTCGCCATCCTGGACCATCCCGAAAATGTTGGATTTCCAACATACTGGCATGCAAGGGGCTACGGCCTGTTTGCAGCCAATCCGCTGGGGCAGGAGGCATTGAGTGGTGGAGAAGAGATCTTGAATTTTGGACTGCCGGCCGGAGACCCTGTTACGTTTCAACATCGTATTATAATCTACTCCGGGAAGCAAGCCACAAGCGAACAGGTGGAGGCAGCCTGGAATCAATTTGTAAATGCTCAGAATTAGGTGATGTACTGAAACCACCTGAATTTTCTAAAATGAGATGCGAACCAGGTTCCATCTCAGAATATCAATGTTAAACAACCAAATAAGAGTAAACAGATGGAAATATCAGACTTAAATGAAACTGAAGGCCGTACATTTCCTGCACGACGTCTTACCAAAAATATTGTTGGGGGATCTTCCAATCTACAGGCTGAAAATTTTAGCTTGGGTATTGTAACACTGGAACCCAATGGAGGACAAGTACCCTGGCACAATCACGAACAGGAAGAGATCTATATGGTCCTGGATGGGACCGGTGAAATATGCGTAGGTTCAGAAAGACAAGAAATACATTCAGGGCAAACGGTGTATATCCCTTCTAATGAGTTTCACCAGCTGACAAATATTAGTGACACACCGCTGAAATTTGTCTACTGCTATGGTCCAGCGGGCGATGTAGCTCACTGGAAGCAAGAGCTGAAGGGTACACTCCCCAAGGAGGGAGTAGATGTGCCATCGCTGCCTGAAGGAGCACAACCCCAGTGCACTGAGCCAGCAGAAGAGTACAAATAAAGAATAATATTAAACATTTTAACTGATAAGATGAGCGACGATCTAAAGACACATACCATAGGTATTATAATGAACGGCGTTACTGGCCGTATGGGAATGAATCAACATTTGCTGCGATCCATTATTCCAATAATGGAGCAGGGCGGGGTGAAAATCAGCGCTGATGAAGTAATTATGCCCGACCCGATACTGGTGGGACGAAATGCAGCAAAGCTTGAGAAGTTGTCAGAACAGACCGGGATTGAAAAATGGACGACCGATCTTGACAAGGTGTTGGCAGACGATGATTACCAAATATATTTCGATGCCCTGCGCACCGACCTTCGTCCGGATAATATTAAAAAAGCGGTGGCTGCCGGGAAGCATATCTATTGTGAGAAGCCAACTGCACTTAACACGCCGGATGCCGTAGAACTGCACGAAATTGCCGAAGAAAAAGGTGTAAAGCACGGGGTGGTGCAGGATAAACTCTGGCTGCCGGGCCTGGCAAAACTCAGACAACTCAGGAAGCAGGATTTCTTTGGTAAAATTCTATCTGTAAAAGCTGATTTCGGGTACTGGGTTTTCGAAGGTGATACCATCCCTGCTCAGCGGCCTTCATGGAATTACCGCAAGGAAGACGGCGGGGGCATTATCCTGGATATGTTCTGCCACTGGCGGTATGTTCTTGACAATATTTTTGGGGAAGTGCAGCGCGTTTCTTGCCTGGGTACTACCCATATTGACAAACGGTATGATGAGAAAGGTGAGGAATATGAGGCTACCGCGGATGATGCAGCATACGCCATCTTTGAGCTGGAGGAGGGTATTGTAGCACAATTTAACTCCTCATGGACTACCCGCGTCCGGCGCGATGACCTGGTAACATTCCAGGTGGACGGTACCAAGGGATCAGCCGTTGCCGGCCTGCGAAAAGCTTGGATTCAGCCCCACTCAGCAACGCCAAAGCCTGTGTGGAACCCGGATGTGGATTCCGATCACGATTTCCATGAAGATTGGATCCTCTTACCGGATCAGCAGGAGTTTGACAATGCATTCAAAATACAGTGGGAGCTTTTCCTGCGTCACGTTGTTAAGGATGAGCCATTCCGATGGAACCTTCTGGAAGCGGCCAAAGGCGTGCAGCTTGCTGAAATTGGCTATGAGGCATCCGAAAAGCGGGAATGGATCGACGTTCCTTCACTTACCTGAAAAGATTAAATACAAAAATGGAGTTAATGGATATAAGCGAAAAGTTGGACATTCAAACTCTCAAACAGCCTCTTGAAAATTTTTGGGACCTCTCGGCACAGAAAATACGACTGATCAGGGATGAGTATGATCCATCCCAGGGATCGCCTGTCTTTACTGTGGAGGGGAAGTATACCACCCGCGGTTGGACTGAGTGGACCCAGGGGTTCCAGTTTGGTTCCGAAATTATTCAGTTTGACGCCACCGATGAGGAGGAGTTTCTGGAGTGGGGACGCGAGGCAACGGTACAAAAAATGGCCCCTCACATTACTCATATCGGGGTCCATGATCATGGCTTTAACAATGTTAGTACGTATGGTGCATTGCGCCGTTTGCTCAGCGAGGGGCGTTTTGAAGCTGAAGATTGGGAACAGGAGTTTTATGAGTTGGCACTTAAATCCACTGGTGCGGTGCAGGCAGCACGCTGGACGGAAACAGCAGATGGAGGAGGTTTTATCTACTCTTTTAATGGACCACACTCGTTGTTTGTGGATACCATCCGTACGGTGCGCGCATTGGCACTGAGTTACCGTCTGGGGCATCTGCTCTATGGTGAGCATGATCAACAGATTTCCCTGCTTGAGCGCTTAGTAGAGCACGCCCGGTCTACGGCACAGTACAGTGTCTACTATGGGGAGGGTCGCGATGCTTATGACATTCGCGGACGGACTGTCCATGAGGCCGTTTTTAATACGAATGACGGGCAGTTCAGATGTCCTAATTCACAACAGGGATACTCCCCCTTCACTACCTGGACACGTGGACTCTCCTGGGCGATGTGCGGTTTTGCCGAGCAGCTTGAATTCCTGGAAGAGGTAGATAAGCAAGACTTGGAGCCGGTGGGCGGATATGCAGAAGTGCAAGAGATGATGCTGAAAGCAGCCCAGGCCACCTGTGATTTCTATATTGAGCATACTTCGCTCGATGGGATTCCCTATTGGGATACCGGGGCCCCGTTACTCCATAAACTGGGTGATTATACCGAGAAACCCGCAGATCCCTACAACGAATATGAGCCGGTCGATAGCTCCGCCGCCGCGATTGGAGGACAGGGCTTGTTGCGGCTGGGGCATTACCTGAAAGAACAAGGCCGCGAAGATTCGGGAGAACAATATTGGCAGGCCGGTCTGGCAGTTACACGTACCCTGCTGGATGAGCCTTACCTCAGCACCAGTGAGGACCACCAGGGACTATTGCTTCACTCCGTGTATCACCGACCCAATGGCTGGGATCATATTCCCGAGGGACAAAATATTCCCTGCGGTGAATCGAGCATGTGGGGTGATTACCATATGCGGGAATTGGCTCTGTACGTCACGCGGGTCTTGAGTGATGATCCCTACTACACATTTTTTAATGGTATAAAAAAAAGTGATTGATAATGAAACCAGTTGCATTTGTAACCGGGGGCTCCCGGGGTATAGGACTTGGAATTTCTAAACAACTCTGTGAAAATGGATATGATGTCGCCATCAATGGCGTACGAGGGAAAGATCAGGTTCAGGATGTGCTTGATGAATTGCGGTCTACCGGTGCAGATGCCATTTATTGTCAGGGAGACATACGATCTTCTGACGACCGCGAGGCGATAGTCGACAAATTGCGGTCCCACTACGGCAGGTTGAACGTACTGGTAAACAACGCCGGTGTGGCACCCAAAGAACGTCTTGATCCCCTTAAAGCCACAGAAGAAAGCTACGACCGGGTGATGGGCATCAACCTGAAAGGACCATACTTTTTGACACAACGTATTGCCCGGTGGATGGTAGAACAAAAGGAGGGGGACGACGCCTTTTCCGGTACCATTGTCACTGTAGGCTCAATATCGGCTACGGTGGTATCGCCCAACAGGGGAGAGTACTGCATTTCCAAGGCGGGGTTGGCAATGCACAGCAAAATTTGGGCTGTGCGTCTTGCCGAATACGATATTAATGTGTATGAAGTACGTCCCGGTGTGATCAAAACCGATATGACATCGGGCGTCCAGGAAAAGTATGACCGCCTGATCGCCGATGGCTTGACAGTGCAGCAGCGCTGGGGATACCCTGAAGATCTGGGCAAGGCGGTGCTTTCACTGGCAGATGGTAATTTTGCTTATTCAACTGGAGAGGTAATAATGGTGGATGGTGGTTTAACCATTCCGCGCCTCTGATTTGCTACTCTTAGATGGGATGATGAATTAACTACAGAATAAAACGGGTTTGAAATGAGTAACACATTCGATGAACAAACGGAAAAATTAGAAAAACAAAGTCAAAGCCACGCTTTTGCAGGGGAACCTGAAGAGGCTCCTGTAGAACTCAAAAAATGGATCGGGTTTGTAGGAGGCTTGGTGCTGTTTTTGTTAATGGTACTATCAAGTTCACCTGAAGATCTTAGCCTTGCCGGGTGGCGGACCGCTGCTGTTGCGGTTCTCATGGCAACCTGGTGGGTGACCGAGGTCATACCTATCGCGGGGACGGCGATGATACCGTTGGTGCTGTTTCCTTTGCTTGGGATAACCGGTATTGAAGAGGCCGCAGCTCCCTACGCCGATCCCATGATCTACCTGTTCCTGGGTGGTTTTATTATTGCAATCGCCATGCAGCGATGGGACCTGCACCGGCGCATTGCGCTTAATATTATTAGTGCCATCGGGTCGAAGCCCCGAAATATCATCTTTGGATTTATTGTTGCTTCCGCATTTATGAGTATGTGGGTGAGTAACACGGCGGCCACCATGTTAATGCTGCCGATCGGTCTTTCGGTGATTGCACTAACCAAAACAGGCACGGAGGATCCCAAGGAGCTGGCCCAGTATGGCAATTTTGCCGTGGCCTTGATGCTTGCTATTGCATACGCGGCAAATGTGGGAGGACTTGGTACCGTGATTGGGACGCCCACCAACGCACTGATGATCGCCTTCGTCCAGGACGCCTACGGGATGGAAATCAGCTTTGTTCAATGGATGAGCCTCGGTATTCCGGTTGTGATATTGGGACTACCGGTCATTTTCTACACTCTTTCGAACATTGTATTCCCAATTAAATTTGATACTCTGCCGGGAGGCAAGGAATATATCGAGGAGGAGATGGAGCGATTGGGCAAAATTAGTCGCCCTGAGGTGATGGTGGCTGTAGTATTCGCCATGGTCGCCCTGCTCTGGATCTCCCGTCCACTGATTGAACAGTTTGTACCTGCACTTTCTGATGCTAGCATTGCAATCTTTGGTGCCTTATTGCTGTTCATTATCCCCGTTGATCTGAGCAGCGGAACGTTCCTGATGCGGTGGAAAGAAGCGGAAGAGATTCCCTGGGGGGTGCTCATCCTGTTTGGTGGCGGCCTTTCCCTTGCGGGGGCTATACAGCACACTGGTCTGGCTGAATGGGTTGGCGGTTATTTTGAAATTCTCGGAGGCTGGCCGGTCATTTTGATCTTATTTATTATATCCGGAATTATCATCATGTTTACGGAGCTGGCCAGTAACTCGGCAACGGCTGCTGCTTTCCTGCCGGTGATCGGTTCGGTAGCCATAAGCATTGGGCAGGATCCACTGTTGTTTGCCGTACCGGTAACGATGGTCGCCAGTTGTGCTTTCATGCTTCCTGTGGCAACACCACCCAATGCCATTGTCTACGGTAGTGGTGTCATGAGTATTCCGCAGATGACGCGCGCAGGACTTGTGCTGAACCTGTTTTTTGCTATGCTAATCACCGTGTTGACCTACTTCCTTTTCACTATATTCCTCGGTATAGATATCGGGGTGGTTCCTGAAGGTATAAGTTCACTTTTAACCATTTACTAGTACTTAATTTCAAAAATTATAGTAATTATTAGCTGGGGACATCGTATATTCCCTCCAACCCTCAATTAAACGCTCATGAATGTTGCCCCAACGATAGAACTAACTCCCGACCAGCGTCAGC
>NZ_JAMQKA010000042.1:0-52535 GCF_031569985.1 Aliifodinibius sp. S!AR15-10
CTGAGGCCGATATTTCGGCCTAAAACGAAAAATGCAAGGTGCATTTATGGATTATTTTGCCGGTTTTTACCTATTTGTACCCGCAAAATTAAACACGACCCAAATCGGCAGGTAATTCAAAGGCCTCGATTTACAGATTTTAAAAGGAGTATAGATGAACCATAATCAATCACAAGGACAGCTTAGTGACGCACTGCCTTCTTCATCCATTGGTATTAATTAAAGTTGTGCTAACGTGTTTACGTGTTAAAAGCAGAATCATTAACACATCCGCATGTCAACTACCTGAACACGTTAATCATTCACTTCTCAAACTCTTCACCGGATCAATAAGCGCTGCCTTGATCGATTGATAGCTCACTGTGAGCCATGCCACCACAAGTGCAATTGTCCCGGCCAGCAGGAAGACGCCGATTCCCAGCTCAACGCGGTAGGCAAAATCCTGCAGCCACTGGTTGACGGCATACCAAGAAAATGGTACCGCAATTATAAAGGCGGTCGCCACCAACTTGGTAAACTCCCTGTTGACCATGTACACAATGCTGGAAGCACTGGCTCCCAACACTTTGCGCACTCCGATCTCCTTGGTACGGCGCACCACCATCAACGCGGCCAAACCGAAAAGGCCGAGGCAGGCGATAACAATAGCCAGCGTTGAGCCAGCAGTCACGATTTTACCCAGTCGCTCCTCTTGGCGGTAACGGCTGTCAACCGCCTGGTCCAGAAAGGTGAAGTTGAAGGAGGCACTGGGGGCTACTTTTTCCCACGCACTTTGGATGGCGGCCATGGTCGCGGGCACCTCATCGGAAGCTATTTTCAGTGTGATCCTCGGTGACGGTGGAGCCTGAAAGCCGATATTGTCGATACCACTTAACAGGATTTCGGGATTGACCGCCAGGGCCAGTGGTTCCACTTCCGAGTAAAGCGATTCGTAGTTAAAATTTTCCGTAACCCCGATAATCTCGTGATTCTCAAACTGTCCCGGAAGCCGCTGCCCGATCGGGTTTTCCCAGCCAAACTCGGCCACTAATGCTTCATTTACAATAAGTGCCTGACGGCGGTCGGAAGGATTCTCTTCAGAAAAAGACCTTCCGCGGGTAATGGTAATATCCATCGCCTGCAAATAATTTTCATCCACAAAGTTGATATTCATTTCCCGTTTTCGCCCGCTGTTATCCCTGTAATCGACCGCGATCCAACCGGGCTGGGCGGGTGTAAACATGGATGAGGAAACCTCCACGACCCCGGACTGCGAAGAAAGTTCATTTTGAAGCAGCTCCTTTTTACGATGCATCCGGTCGGTTAAGGCCTGGAATCCCGTCTGTGGACTCAGCGTGGCATCGGTCTGCACAATCACAATCTGCTCTTTTTGGTATCCCAGGTCTTTTGATAGAAAATCCAATTGCCGGGTTACAATCAGTGTGCTGGAGATAAGGAAAATTGAGAGGGTAAACTGGAATACGACCATCCCTTTTCGGAAAAGACTTTTGTCGGCCTTCATACCCAGCTTCCCTTTGAGGACTTCCACGGGTCGAAACCCTGAAAGCAGTAACGCGGGATACATTCCGGCTGCTAAACTGATGGTAACAGCCAATCCAATGAAAAGGTGGACCGACTGCATCCCAAAAGAGAGGCTAAGCTCAGTACCCGACAAGCTGTTAAACATTGGGAGCATCAACTCGGCCATTATTACACCAGCAATAAGTGCCATCAGCGTCATCAGCAGCGCCTCGCCCCAGAACTGGTACATAATGTGCTGGCTCTGTGCCCCCATGGTTTTTCTTACGCCCACCTCCAGCGCGCGACGGGCAGACCGGCTGACCGAAAGCGTCATAAAATTGACACAGGCAATGATCAAAACCAGCAGTGCAATAGCTCCCAGAATATATGAGTAGGTCGGATCGCTTACAGGGGCAATACCGGTTGGGAACTCAGTATTAAGATGAATGTCGGTAAGTGGTTGCAAGCCCACGCTATAGTTGCTGTTGGCATATTCCTCCTCGCCGAGCGCTTGCCGCATCATACCCGGAAATTTGGCACTTACAGCCCCCGGATTAGCAACCCCTCTTAGCATAACGTACGTTTCCGCTGCCACATTGAACCAACTGGTGAAGGCCCGCGGAGAGAACAGCTTCCGGCTATTGGAAAAAGGAATTACCATCTCATATCTAATGCTGGAATTGGCTGCCGGCTTTTCCAACAGTCCCGCTACAGTAAACGGTTCAAACTGCTGACCCATTTTAATCAGAATCGTTTTTTGAAGCGGATCTTCATCGCCAAAATAACGTTTCGCTGCGTCGGGGGTAAGAGCAACGTGATTTGGAGTAGAAAACAACTGCCCGGAACTTCCGCTTAGAAAATCGAAATCAAAAATTTCGAAAAAGCCGGGATCCACCATATGAATCGACTGAGAGAAGGCTTGTTCCGCATCGCTGCGCTTTACCTGCTCATTGAAAAGGTAGCGCCGCGCTGCGACCTCAATCCCGGGGATATTTTGCTCTAATTTAGGCTTCAACACCAACGGGGTAACGGTATTAAAATAGACCTCTCCATCTCCGTAATCCTCTTTCACCCAGGTCCGGTAGATCCGATCGGACTCCGCATGAAACTGGTCGAAACTCCACTCATGGTGAATGTAGAGTGCTATGAGGATGCAACAGGCAATCCCCACCGCCAGACCCACGATGTTGATCAACGAAAACACCTTGTGCTTAAACAGATTTCGAAATGCTATTTTTATATAGTTTTTCAGCATAGTTCTATGTGTTTATGTGCTAACGTGTTTACGTTTGAAAAGCTGGTCCTTTAAACACATCCGCACGTTAACACCCCAAAACATTTATCATTCACTTCTTAAACTCTCCACGGGATTCGTGAGCGCTGCCCGGATAGCCTGCCAGCTGATGGTGGCAATGCTTAGCAACAGTGCCAATATCCCTGCAAATCCGAAGACACTTGCCCCTAGCTCTGTGTGATACGCAAACTTATTCAACCAGCTATTCATCACAATCCATCCAACAGGAATCGCTATCATAAAGGCGATCGCTACAAGCTTCACAAAATCAGTGGTGAGCAGCGTTAATATATCCGAGATGGAAGCACCTAAAACTTTGCGGATGCCGATCTCCCGGATTCGGGTTTCAGTAGCCAGCAATGCCAAGCCAAACAATCCCATACATGCGATAAAAATTGTTACTCCGCCACCGATGCCAAACAAACGACCGGCCCGAATCTCAGCCTTGTAACTTTGTTCAATCTGTTCATCAAGAAAACGGTACTCCATGGCCGTTTCTGGGTCGAACTGTTCATGAACTCCTTTGATCTGTTCAATGGTACCCTGAAGGTCATTCCCGGCTATTTTTATCGAGAAGAAATCGATAACTTCTACAGGATTTGCCCAGTACCCAACAACCAACGGGGCGATCTCCTGATGCATCGACTGGAAGTTGAAATCTACGAGCACACCCACAATTTTAATCGGGTCATCTGCTCCGGAAATATCCAGATAAGACCCGACAGGATTTTCTAGGCTCAGGGCTTCTGCAGCTGTTTCATTGATCAGAATGGAAAGAGAATCGACGCCCTTGTTACCGGTAAAATTTGATCCGGCTGCCAATTTCAGATCATAGAGATCCAGCATATCCTCATCAAAACTCATAAAATGCATTTGCTGATAATCTTCAGAACTGCTTTCAGGAGAACGTGAATACACATGCTCGATATTATGTCCGCCCGGTACGCGTGATGAAGTTGCAGCAGAGATCACGCCCGGAATCGTCTCCAGTTCCTGCTTCATCGCTTCAAACCGAGACCGCACGTCTCCATGATTGATATCCACGACCAGAACCTGCTCATGATCATAACCCAAATCAGCAGCTCGCAGATAATTCATCTGTTTGTATATCACCAGAGTACCAATAATGAGAACTATAGAAAGAGCAAACTGGGTTACGACCAACACTTTTCGAAGAGTCACATTTTTCCCCTTCAGATTTGTTTTGGATTTGAGAACGCGAATTGGCTGAATCAAAGCAAGATAAAAGGCTGGGTAGCTACCGGATATAACACCCAGAGTGAGCCCGATGCCAAATAGAATTCCAAGCATTCTTATTGCCGCTTCCGCATTTAGTACAAATTGCTTGCCTGTCAGTTCATTGAAGAATGGCAGACTCAACTCGATAAAGAAGTAAGAGATGACACAGGCCAGAAACGCAATGACGACTGACTCCGACAAAAACTGAACCACGAGTTGCTGTCTTTCCGCTCCGGCTGCTTTTCTAATGCCGATCTCTCGTCCCCGACGGGCGGAAAGTGCCGTCGCTAAATTCATATAATTGATACCAGCAATGAGCACAAGAAAAATTCCAATAGCGGAAAAAATTGTGATGTAAAAGATATTTCCATGAGCATTTTCAATGCCAAACTCAATATCCGCAGAACCAAAATAAATGTCGTTCAGTGGCTGCAGATAAAAATCTCGTGCATCAGGATTTGTTTCTTGTTGATTTTGAGTAAATCGGTCCAGCTTGGTCTCGAACTGGTTCAGATCTATTGATGGCTCAAGCAGCAGATATGTGTATGCGCCGTGTACACTCCAATCATTCAGATACTCCTCCCAATCGATTCCCGTATTCTCACGTGAAATCGCATAGTCAAATTGCAGGTGTGAATTTCCGGGTACATTTTCTACCACGGCCGTTACCGTTACGGGATTGATATTGTTGAACGGCAGATCTTGCCCAATCGGATTTTCATCACCAAATAAACGCTCCGCTGTTCGTTCAGAAATGACAACGGAATTTGGAACAGCTAATGGATCTTCAGCATCACCCTTCACGATCTCGAAATCAAACATTTGAAAGAATCCCGGATCGGCGAGCAGATAATTCCGATCATGAACCCGTTCACCTTCCCATATCATATCGATGTGTCCGGCCGGCTGGTAGAGCCGAACCATCTCCTGAACTTCCGGATAGGATTCTTCAAGTGTAGCTCCCAACACTGGTGCGGTCTGGCCAAAATGCCGGGAACCGTTTGGCGAGATTTCTATAATTCGATAGATCCGGTCAGAATTTGCATGAAAACTGTCGTAACTCAATTCATTATTTACATAAAGATAGAGCAGCGTAGCCCCGGTAATTCCAATAGCCAGTCCCAACACACTGATTGTGCTATAAATCTTGTTACGAATAATGTTCCGAATCGCTATTTTGATATAGTTTTTAAGCATAGTTCAATGTGTTTATGTGTTAACGTGCAAACGTGCTTACGTTTTAAAAGCTAGTCCATTAAACACATCTGCACGTCAACACCTTAGCACGTTAATTATTCACTTCTCAAACTGTTTACGGGATTCATCAGCCCCGCTTTTACTGACTGCCAGCTTACGGTTGCCAGGGCAATCAAGAGGGCAGTGCCTCCGGCTATGGCAAATATCCAAGGGCCAATTTCGATCCGGTATGCAAAATCCTGTAGCCACCTGTTCATGGCGTACCAGGCGATGGGTATGGCGATCAGAAATCCAATCATCACAAGTTTTATAAAATCCTTGCTGAGCATGCCAATAATATTGGTTACAGTTGCTCCAAACACCTTGCGAATGCCAATCTCTTTGGTGCGTTGTTGCGCTGCATAAGCTGTCAGTCCAAACAGACCAAGGCAGGCAATAAGTCCAGCCAATATCAAAAACGAGGTCATAAGATCTTGAATCCGATTTTCTGACCGGTACATCCTATCAAACTGTTGATCCATGAATTCGTAGCTAAACGGCTGCATCGGTGCATAATCACTCCAAGTGCTCCTGAGGAGGTCAAGCGCCTGTGACTCATTTCCCGGGGACACCCTGAATGCGATGTTACTTCTGTTAACACCATAGAAGAGTCCTATGGGAGCAATGTTTTGCCGGAGCGACCGAAAATGAAAGTCGCGGACCATGCCGACAATTGTAAACGACCGATAAGCCTCCGAATCTGATGGATCGTCACCGAAAGCGTATATTACTTCTCCGACAGGATCGTCGATTCCAAGGCGCCGAACAGCCGACTCGTTTAAAATTACCGGATTTTTCTGTGCATCTAACTCCTCCGAAAAATTACGCCCTTCAATAATCTCCATCCCCAGGGTCGGAATATAGTGTTTATCCACAACCCAGTTCTCCATGGTTATGGTGCTCCCTCCACTTGGCTCACGACCTTCCGGCCAGAAAGCCGTATTACTTATTCCATAGCCTTCTACCGGGAAATGACCGGTAACCGTTCCATCTTCAAAAACGGTATGGGCTAGCATTTCATCTCTGAATGTTTTCAGTCTGTAGGCGTCTCCCAGTACCCAGGCATCGTTCAAAATAAGCACCTGACCTTTCTCAAAACCGAGATCTTTGGATTGAATAAAATCCAGTTGCCTGTTGATAACAAGCAATCCCACGAGAATAATGATCGAAAGACTGAATTGAAATACAACTAAACCTTTTCTGAATAAACTATGAGACTTCCCCTCTTTGTAAACCCCTTTCAATACGGTAACCGGCTTCATGGAAGACAACATCATAGCAGGGTAGCTTCCCGCCAGTAAACCAGTTATGATTACAATTCCAATAACTGCAACAATTAGCAGTGGTTCGGAAAGATAATTGCTGGTAAAAGTCAGCCCCGCAATCTTGCTGAAAAAAGGGAGGCTCATTTCGACAAATAGAAGCGCCACAAAAAAAGCGATGAAACTCAGCATCAGGGATTCTGCCAGGAACTGCACCGTCAGTTGTTTCCGCAAAGAACCCAGCGTCTTTCGAATCCCGACCTCTTTGGCCCTGTTGGATGAACGTGCCGTAGCCAAATTCATAAAATTGATGCAAGCAAGAATCAATATAAACAGAGCCAGCCCTGAAAAAATATAGACATAGAGAATGCTGCTGTTGGCTTCAAGTTCTTCATCCAGATCGGAATATAGATGAATATCCGTCAATGGCTGAAGATAGTATTCGAGTTTATTCCCCGCCGATTCAAATTGATCGAAATCGAGATCTAAAAAACCCTTGAGTTGCGTTTCCATATAGTTTTTTTTGAAGGACTCGAATTTTTCTTCAAAGGCTTCTGGATCAGTCCCTTCACGCAGCAACAGGTAGGTGTGGAAGTTAAAGCTCCACCAATTCTGTTCAGACGCTCCCTCCAATCCTTTCATGGAGAGAAGAAAATCGTAATGAAAATGAGAGGCTTCCGGTATATCCTCAATAATGCCGGTGATCGTATAGGTGTCTTCATCACTCAATATCAATGTTTTTCCAACTGCGTCCGGGGTTCCGAAGTGTCTTTCCGCAGCAGAGGCCGTAATGACGACTGTGTAAGGATCTGTTAACGCTGTTTCCGGGTTTCCATAGATCATGGGCAGGGTAAACAGATCAAAAAATCCCGCATCTACATAGATGATATCCTCTTCGCGACGATTGCTGTTGCTTTCTGTCGACCGGACGAGAAAACTGCCGCGATCACGAAACCGAACAGCTCGCTCTACTTCCGGAAAGTCCCGTTCGAGTGTGGGGCCCATTTGGGTCGGGACCGTGGCAATTTCAAAACTGTTGTCCTCAAATTCAAAGTCGGTGGCAATACGGAAGATACGGTCCGATTTTTCATTATACTCATCGTAGGAAAGCTCATGCGTAACATACAGAAGAATAATAATGCATGTCGCTAATCCCACAGCCAACCCAGTGATGTTGATAAAAGCATATCCCCTCTCTTTTAGAAGATTGCGAAATGCTATTTTGATGTAATTTTTGAGCATTACTTCTCCTTTCAGTCGAAGGCAGAGCGGAGAGAGCATGGCGCAATGCGTTTTCTTTTCTACGCTATGCGCTCAGCTCTATGCGCTTTGCCCTTATTCACTTCTCAAGCTGTTGACCGGATTCATCAGCGCCGCTTTCACCGATTGCCAGCTTACGGTTGCCAGTGCAATCAGCAGGGCTGCACTTCCGGCGATTACGAAAACTTCAGGGCCTATCTCAATCCTGTATGCAAAATCGGCCAGCCACTGGTTCATGGCGTACCAGGCGATGGGTATGGCGATCAGAAATCCCAGCAGCACCAAGATCAAAAAATCTTTATTTAGCAGGGTTACGATATCAGCAACTGTAGCTCCCAGTGCTTTTCGGATACCTATCTCTTTCGTACGGCGACCTGCAGTAAAAACACTCAGCCCAAATAGCCCTAGACAGGATATCAATACCGCCAGCGCAGCAAAGAGATCAATCAGCTTACCGGCCCGAAGCTGTTGATTGTACAGCGCTTCGATACTTTCATCCAAAAAATGATATATAAAGGGATAGGCAGGATTAGTCTCGTTAAAAGCCCGACCTATTGTTGCCAGCGTTTCCTTGAAGTTTCCCGGAGCGATTCTGATTGAAATGAACCTCTTTAACATTTCAGGGCTGTTTCTTAACATCATCGGTTCCACCGGACTAAATGCAGACTTGAAATTGAAATCTTTTATGACTCCAATGATGTTCCCATCTTCAAATCTCTTGCCAACCGGATTGTCCATTTGCATTATTTTCGAAGCGGTCTCATTTATGAGATAATAGGACGATGTATCATTTGGATTCCGGGGGGCAAAGTTTCTTCCTGCAAGCATTTGTAATCCATACGTTTCGACAAATGACTCTTCTACCTCAAGATAGTTCATCAAAAAGTCTTGGTGTCCTGCCGCCATACCTTCCCATTCCACTCCGGAATAAGAACCTTCATGATGAATAGGTAAGCCATTGGATCTGGTGACCTCCAGCACAGAAGATTGATGCAGTAAAGCTGTTTTGAGACTTTCATATATTCCGTTATCCGCCAGATCACCCTTTAAAGGTGAATACACGATATGCTCCTGATCGAAACCCAAATCTCGATTCAAGATATAATGCATCTGCTGCCTGATAATGATGGCACCTGTTATAAGGATAACAGAAAGAGCAAACTGGCATACCACAAGTATTTTCCTTAACGGGAGATGCCCCTTCCTCAATCCTTCATTAGTGGACGGTCCTTTTAAAATCCTCTTGGTATTCAAGGCCGATAAATACAGAGCGGGGTAAATACCTGCCAACAGTCCAATAGTGAACATAAAAGCAAGTAACAGAATTACCAGGTGTTCCGGCTTCAGCAGATCCAGAGAAAGAGGAATTCCGCTTAACCCTGCGAAATACGGCATACACACCTGAGCAACGGCAAGAGCTAAAGCGGTGGAAATAAAAGCAAAGAGCATCGATTCGCCCGCCAACTGCCAAATCAATTGGGTACGGCTGGCACCCATCACCTTCCGCACTCCTATTTCCTTATTCCTCTGGAATGACCTGGCCGTACTGAGATTTACGAAATTAATGCAGGAAATAAGAATGATAATCAGTCCGATAGCGCCGAACAAGTAGATACTATGTGGGTTTCCCGTATCTGCGAAATCAGTGTTGAAATCAAAATTTGAGTACAGATGGATGTCCGTAAGCGGTTGCAGGTATAATCTCGGCTGCCACTCCGGACTCCCGATATTGTCGCTAAGTAAACCGCCAATTTTTTGCTCAAAACTATTCGGATTGACTGTCTCCCCGAGAAGGATATACGTATACATCCAGTTGTTTCCCCAGTTACTGAAGTCCCGATGGGCGTGCAGGTTTGCCATGGGCAAAAGGAAGTTAAAATTCAGGTGTGAATTCGCAGGAGGATTTTCAACCACCGCTGCAACTACAAAATCTTGTCTCCGGTCAATATTGATCACTTTGCCAACCGGGTCGCCTTCTCCAAAGTATTTTTGGGCCATCTTTTTGGTCAGAAGAATCGTCTGGGTCGAAGAGAAGAAGGATTGCAGGCTTCCGTTCAGCACCGGAAAATCAAAAAGCTTAAAAAAAGATGAATCCACGTGATAGCCGTATCCTTCCTCAAAGCTGTTATCCTGGTACTGAAAAAGGCGTTTGCTAAAAATCCTGGAGAAGGCTGTAACCTCCCGTACATCAGGGTAATCGGTTCTCAGCTTCTCAGCAAGCGGAGCAGGTGTGCTGGCTACCTGGTACAGATCGCTAGCCTGATTCTGCTCCTGAACTACGCGGTATATTCGTTCGGAATTCGGGACAAAACGATCATAACTCCATTCATGCAAAATATAAATTGCAATAATCAGTCCACAGGTAATACCCATTGTCAGGCCAATGGTATTGATGATGGAATACGTTTTATCCCTAATCAGATTCCGCCAAGCTATTTTGATGTAGTTTTTTATCATAGCAATCAGCTCTCAGCTGTCAGTTTCAGTACCCGCGCTTTTCTCTGCGCTGACTGCTGAATGCTGACGGCAGTTGGCTCGTTGATTATTCATTTCTTAAACTCTTCACAGGATTCATCAGCGCTGCCCGGATTGCTTGCCAGGCGATGGTTCCCCATGAAATCAGCAGGGTCGCAGCTATCACAATCAGGATACTTTCCAAACCGAGATTGGTGTGATATGCAAAGTTCTGCAGCCACAGGTTGACGGCGTACCAGCCCAGCGGTATTCCAATGCCAATTCCAAGGGCCACGTATGCCAGGAACTCTTTCGAAAACATGCACACAATTTCCCTGGTTCGGGCACCCAGAACTTTGCGGATGCCTATCTCCTTGGTGCGCTGCAGAATGGTGTAGGAGGCGAGTCCCAGCAGGCCCAGGCCCGCCACAAATATCGTGAGCCAGGTAAACATGGTGAGTAGCTGCGAAATAACTGCTTCTACAAGGTAAGTCTCGATGATAATATCGCTGATGTAATAAAAATGCGTAAACCGGTCGGGGAAATACTCTTTCCAACTGTTATTCAGATATTCGTTAACCTTTTCTTGGTCGGGCGCCTGCACACGAATCAGCAGGTTGCTGAGTTTTTCGGGGGAGTACTGCAGCGCCAATGGCTTGATCTGCTGCTGAAGCGACTGGTAGTTATAGTCGCTCATCACCCCTATCACCGCTACTTCCCGCACATTACCGTCACCTTCCTGTACTTCCAATATGTTGCCGACCGGGCTCTCATCCTTCCATCCCAGCTGGTCCACGGCGGTTTGATTTAAAATCACGGCCTCGGTGCTGTCGGAGGCAAGGTTTGCATCAAAATTACGCCCCTTCCTCATCTCCAACTCCATCAACGGAATGAAGTGATCATCCGTAAACAGCGTATTCATAACCATCTCCCGTCGACCTTTGGCATCACCGGCTGTGGCATATTTCACCATCGTGCCGTTGGAAATAGGCCCATCCGAAGCCAGCGAGACACTCCTGATCTGTGGATTCCTGAGGAGTTCTTCCCGGTAGCTATGGGCATCGTTATAACTGATCTCCTCCGACATATACATTCGGATCAGGTTCTCTTTGTTAAACCCGAGATCCTTTTGGTGGAGGTAGTCGATCTGCTGGTTGACTACCAGGGAACAGAGCAGCAGGAAAACGGCCAACGTGAACTGCGATACTACCAGTCCGCTGCGCAACCAGGAACGTGTGCTGCCACTCGATTTACTCTTAAAGATACGTGCCGGTTGAAATTTTGAGAGGTAGAACGCCGGGTATCCGCCGGCAACGAACGTCACAAAAAGGATTATGGCAGTGATCGATCCCCAGAAAAACAGGTTTTCCGAATAGTTGATCTGAACCTGCCACTCTGCCGTTAAGCTGTTAAAAACCGGGAGCGCCCACTCCACCAGCACCGTCGATAAAGCCACCGTTATGAGCACCAATATTCCCACTTCAAACAGGTATTGGTAAACTAGCTGTGGACGTGACGCCCCGATGACTTTTCGGATGCCCACTTCCCGGTTGCGCTTGGAGGCACGCGCCGTGGCGATGTTGATAAAGTTAATACATGAGATCACCAGGATCAGAAAGCCGATCGAAACAATGATGTAGATATAAGCTGGATTCAGCGTCAAACCATGCTCTCCCTGGATACCGGTCGTCAGGTACATTTCGGTGAACGGCTGCAGACGTGGCGCGTATTTTTCGCCGGACTCAGCATCAATATGGCGCTCAACAAATGAGGAAAGCCCGGCTTCCACGCTTGCTGGATCGACTCCCTCCTCAAGCAATAGGTAGGTGTAAATATCGTGCGACTCCCAGTCGTTAATTGTTGCAAGGTCTGACTGATCTATCCCTGTGTTGATGACCAACATGTCATAGTAGATGCTGGTATTGGGCGGGAGTTTTTTGAAGAGGCCCGTTATTTCAAAAGGTTCATCTTCGATCTCTATGACTTTTCCCACCGGATCTTCATTGCCAAACATGATTTTTGCTGTCTCCGGCGAAACTACCACTTTACCCGGCCCATCCAGGGCCGTTTCCGGATCTCCTTTCTTTAACGGCAACTCGAACACCTCGAAGAAGGTGGAATCGACGTAACTAATCCCAAAGTTAAACACATCTTCCCCGTGGCTGATGGCTCGTCCCCGGGTCAGGAAACGGACGGATTCTTCGACGCCGGGCAGTTCCTCTTCCAGCGCCGGGGCCCAGGGCCAGGGCGTCATCGCGGTAGTGACTTCGTTGCCGTCACTGGTTTGAATGCGATCGATCACCCGGTACATCCGGTCGCCGTTCTTGTGGAAGGAGTCGTAGGTGATGGCGTACTGATAGAGTAAAAGAGTGAATAGGAAAACACTTACCCCAATCGCAAGACTCACCACATTAATCGCAGTATATCCCTTCTCCTTGGCAAGATTTCGGAACGCTATTTTGAGGTAGTTCTTGAGCATATATCCGGTAATGAATTGGCAATGAACTTGTACAAATAAAGTCCATTGTTCAGTATCAGCTAATATATATCAACATCCGTACCAAAACTATAGAAAGGCGTTTATCTGGATTAAACCGGGTTTTAGTGGTGGAGTGCGTTCGATGTTATACAGCGGTGTTCGTTAGTGGACAGCGTATGATCTATTGTTGACGTGTTTATGTGTTAAAGTGTTAACGTTGAGATTTAACACACTCGCACTTCAACACCTTAACACGTTTATCATTCACTTCGCAAGCTCTCAACTGGGTTTGCAATCGCTGCACGTATGCTTTGCCAGCTGACGGTGGCTATTGCGATGACCGTAGTGGCTAATCCAGTTAAAATAAATGGTATTGTATTCACATCAATTTTGTAGGCAAAATCTTTTAACCAAAAATGGATGGTGTAGTACGCAATGGGTGTAGCAATTATGAATCCCAGTAATACCAGCTTGATGAAATCCCTACTCAACAATGTTGTCAAATCGGTAACTGTTGCCCCAAATACCTTTCTGATACCTACTTCTTTTGTTCGCTGGTGAGCGCTATAGGCAGAAAGTCCAAACAAGCCCAGGCAGGCAAGCAGTATGGCAATGCCCGAAAATCCTGCAAATATATTTGCCATCTTTAGCTCCGAATGGTAGGATTTGTCAAGCTCCTCATCCAGGAATGAATACAGTGCTGGCTCATTAACAAAGCTGTCCCACGTGGACTGTATGCGATCCAAGCCAACTGAAATATTTCCACTCCTCAACTTCACTAAAATGTGTGGTTGCGCACCCTCCCTGAATGAGAGAATCATTGGACTGATTGGCTGATAGAGTGGCAACATATGAAAATCTTCCACAATACCTACTACACGACCGCTTGCTCGGTTGACATACTGGCCGGCTGCACGTTCAACTCCTAACCACTTTGCAGCCGATTCATTAATCACTACGGCATTGGAGTCGCGGTATTCCGGACTAAAAGTACGACCACTTATAGTCTCAAGTACTAAAATATCACTGTAGCCATAACCAACATCCGCAAAAAGGATCTTTGTTATGGCACCCGTAGAATCAGCATATTGTGCTCTTGCAGAAACTGAACCCGGTACATGACCGGTAGCGACCTGCTCTACCTCAGGATAGGCAAGTAGTTTGTGGCGAAATGCCTTATACGAGTCGTTAAGCTTCTCAGCATAATTTTGGAGCACAACAATCTGATCATCATTTGTATTCAGCCTACTTTCACGCACAAATTCCATCTGTTGGTAAATCAATACTGTTATCAAAATTAAAATGATGGATGCCGTAAACTGGAATACTACGAGTACTTTCCGGAATCCCGCTCCAGTTTTTCCTGCCGCTGGATCTCCTTTGATAACTTCAGCTGGTCGAAATGACGACATTACTAAAGCACCATAACTGCCACTTAACACCCCAATAAACAACGCAAAACCCAGCAGGGTCGGAATAAGCCAGATTCTATCCAGTACCCCCAGCGTCATCTCTTTATCGACTATATCATTAAAAAATGGAAGCACCAGCTCGACAAGCAGCAGAGCAAATGCGGTGGCCATGACAGCATAAAGTCCCGACTCAACCAGAAAACGGGTCATCAGCTGACCGCGGCCCGCTCCAACGGTTTGCCGAACTCCAACTTCTCGAGCCTGCATGCCAGAACGAGCCGTGGCAATATTCATATAATTTATGATCGCAATTCCCAATACCAGGATCGCAGCCAGTATAAAGACCTGGATGTACTGCATTGGCCCGGCTTTTTGGACTGATCCATAGCCACGTGGATTCAGATGTATATCGGTGACAGGTTGTAGATATAGTGCATATTTGGATGGATCGGCTTTCTCTATTCCATGGCCAGTATCACGATACGCATTATCTTTAATAAAACCAGGTAACTTTTCCCTTAGCTGGTCAACATTAGCATTTTGATTCAATAGCACATAGGTTTTAGAAGAGTAGTAATTCCATGCTTTTCTCCCCGAAGCTTCCAGTCTTCCAATAGCTGAAAAATTAAGGTGCGTATTATGGGGTGGATCTTCAATCACAGCGGTAACGGTCTTTTCCTCGTTATTTATTGTTATTCTGTTTCCTATCACCGCAATAGATCCAAAATATTTTTCAGCCATCGATCTTGTTAGCACAACTGCTTCCGGATTGGTAAGAGCCTGAGCAAGATTGCCCATTGCAGCATTAAAAGAAAACAGCAGGAAAAAGGCGGAATCTGTCCTGATATAGCCTTCATGGAAGCTACTCATCGCATCAGTTTCAACTAACGTCCGGTCAGAGGGTCCCAAAACTCTCACAGCTTCTCTGATCTCAGGATAGGTTTCTTTAAGTGTTGGACCAATCATTTCTGGTAATATGGACTGGACCTGCATGTCTCCGCCAAATTCTTTTCCCATTTGTATCCGATAAATTCGCTCCGCATGAGTGTGAAAATCATCGTAACTGAATTCATCAAGCACATAAAAAATAATCAACAGTGATACCGCAATGCCTACCGTAAGCCCCAGAATATTCAGAAATGCGTACTCCTTCTCTATCCATAGTTTACGAAGGGCAACTTTTAAGTAGTTTTTGAGCATAGTTCAATGTGTTTAAGTGTTGATGTGTTAACGTTTCAACATGCGCACGTTAACACGTCAATACGTTTATCATTCACTCCGCAGACTCTCAACTGGGTTCACAAGCGCCACCCGGATGGATTGCCAGCTTACGGTTGCCAGGGCAATGAACACTGCCACGCTACCTGCCAGCAGGAAGATGCCGGGGCCGATCTCAATCCGGTAGGCAAAATCCTGCAGCCAGCGGTTCATAGCGTACCAGGCAATGGGGACGGCGATTGTAAAGCCGATGAGTACCAGTTTGAGAAAATCCTTGCTCAGCAGCCCTACGATCTGGGTTACCGTTGCCCCCAACACCTTTCGGATGCCGATCTCTTTCGTCCGACGCTCGGCGGTATAGGCAGAGAGCCCAAACAGTCCCAGGCAGCCTATAGCGATGGCCAAAACGGTAAAGTAGCTAAACAGGGAAGCCAGCTTATCCTCTGCCTTGTACAAGTTTTCATAGTTTTCATCCATAAAGGAGTAGACAAACGGGGTACCCGGCCCAACCTCGTCCCATACCTGCTCAATTCGATCTAGCGTTGCCCTGATGCTCTCGGACTCGACCCGGATCAGGATATTACGGGGTGCGGATATGCTGCCCATCAGCACTAGGGGCTCGATTTCCTTTTTAAGGGACTCGTAATGGAAGTCGCCCACGACTCCCACCACGGTAGGCGTAGGAGAAAAACATTCAAAAGTTTGGCCGATGGGATCGTCCTCCCATCCAAATTTTTCCATAGCGGCTTCATTGATCAGGACCGGAAAGAAGTCGTTTTCCCGTGAAAAAGACAGTCCATCAATGGATTGCCCCATCAGCAGCGGAATTTCCAGGGTCCTCAAAAAATTGGGACCGATGCCCAACATCTTGGTATCGCCACGCTGGCCGCCGGTAGGATATAAACACATAGCCATTAAATCAGTAGCCGGCAACTGAGCGCCTGTAAATGTGATATTCTTTATTGACGGGTATTGGGTTAACTGATCTCTGAATACCTGGTAGTCGGAGGCCCTTCCGTCCCCGGCGTTTACATTTACGACCTGTTCTTCATTCAATCCCAGCCGTTTGTTGTTGACATATTCGAGTTGCCGGTCAATAATCAATGTGCTCACGATCAGTACCACCGCTATGGTGAACTGGAATACAATGAGACCATTCCTGAGCAGCGATTTTTTCTTTGCACTGGCCTCCTCATTCAGGATCCGCCCCGGGTTGTGGCGGGAGAAGGCCACCGCGGGATATAACCCATTGGACAGACTGAATACCAAGGTAAACAGCAACAAGATGATATAGAATGGAGCCGGCGCATCGAAAAGGCTCAGGTCTTTACCGGTCAAGTTATTGAAAAGCGGAAGTAGTGCCTCCGACAAGCAAAAGGCCAGTACAACTGAAATAGAACAGAGAACGAATGACTCCGCCAAGAACCGGATGATAATTTGGTATTTGCTCATTCCGAGTGTTTTATGAATGCCCACTTCCCGGGCGCGGTCGGCGCTTTTGGCCATGGCAAGGTTGGCGTAGTTGATGCCAGCTATAAGCAGAATGAGCAGGGCCACACTGCTGAAAATATAGACATAACGAATATCGCTGTTGGGTTGTATCTCCCGCCTAAAATTCGAGTAAAGATGAATATCGGTAACAGGCTGAAGGGCCATTTTCATATTTTGGGCGCGCTTTCCCTGGTGCCTGGTAAGAAATTCCGGGAACTGGGCTGCCACCTCCTCTTGAGTTATTCCCTCTTGTAATTTCACATAGGTATATGTTCCAACATGGCCCCAGCTCCCAAAATCATTTTCGGGTTCCGGAGAAGTCTTACGAAGAGTTTCCAGGGAGGTTAACAGTTCAAACGTATAATGCGAGTTCTCCGGGATATCTGCTATGACGCCGGTCACTTCGTACTCCTCTTTCCCGAAAAGGCTTGTAATCCAAATGGATTTCCCTATCGGATTCTGATTTCCAAAATATCTCCGGGCCGCAGATTTCGTCAGCACCACGGTAAATGCACGATTCAATGCGGTATCCGGATTCCCGCGAATAAAGGAGAAGTTAAAAACGTCAAAAAGCGACGGATCCGTCAAAAACAAGCCATCTACATATCGCTTTTGTGTCCTCGATTCCACCAAGGATTCCGCAAACCGCTTGCTGATTCGGGTGACTTCTTCTAGTCCGGTTATTTCACGCTCCAACGTTGGTGCCAGTAGATTTGCCGTTGCCAACGACTTCGCATTAGCATCTCCATCTTTCGCGGCCTTGTACACCCTGTAAATTTGATCGGCATCTTCGTGGTAGTCGTCATAGCTCAACTCGTCATAGACAAACAAACCGATAACGATGAAGGCGCTGAGAGCAATCACCAGACCGGCTGTGTTGATCAGTGAATATGATTTGTCCCTTTTAAAATTCCGCCACGCTATTTTGATGTAGTTTTTGAACATAGAAAAATGTACTTATGTGTTGAGGTGTTTAACGTTTATGCTATAACACATCCGCACGTTAACACCTCAACACGTCAAATTTAAACATGAAACCCTTCCTGCATATTCTCAGTGACGACATGGCCATCAAACAGGTGGATGACGCGGCGGGCGTAGTCGGCATCGTGGGGAGAGTGAGTAACCATTACGATGGTGGTGCCCTGCTCGTTGAGCTCGGCCAGCAGCTTCATCACTTCATCGCCGTGATCAGAGTCGAGGTTCCCGGTCGGCTCATCGGCCAAGATCAGCTTGGCGTTGGCAACTACAGCCCGGGCGATGGCTACGCGCTGCTGCTGTCCCCCGGAAAGCTGCTGCGGAAAGTGGTTGCGGCGGTGCATCATGCTCATACGGTCCAAGGCCTTTTCCACTTTTTCTTTGCGCTCGGCGGAATCAACGCCCAGGTACAACAACGGCAACTCCACATTTTCGAACACCGTGAGCTCGTCGATAAGGTTAAAGCTCTGGAAGACAAAGCCGATATTCCCTTTGCGGAGCTGGGCACGCTGCCGTTCGGAGTGGTTGGAAACTTCCTGCCCAAGAAAATTATACTCTCCGGTGGTCGGGTTGTCGAGCAGACCCATGATATTCAGCAGGGTCGACTTGCCACAGCCGGAAGGTCCCATAATGGCGCAAAATTCTCCCTCCTGTATCTCCAGGTTCACATTGTCAAGAGCGGTGGTTTCAACCTCCTCGGTGGTGTATATCTTTTTTAAATTTTTTGTTTGGATCATGGCACTAAGTGTTGACGTGTTGAAGTGTTCGTGTGTTGAAGTGTTTAGGTGTTGGTGTGTTGATGTTTTTTTAGTGATGCATCTTTAATTAGTGGTAAAATCTTCTGCTACATAATGCGTTGCTGGCTCTTTTGTTTTTGATGAATGCTTGTTTATTGATTCCCTGATACGTTTCAATAAGGCCAGTGTTAGAGCTTGACAATAATCACATTGCTTTTGCAGCCCATTTACTCTTGATGCATCCATCATCTTTCGATCTTTAATTATGTACAGCAAACTTTTTACTTCCTGAGCAGAACTCTGAGAATAATCTAAAAAGCGTATAAAATCTCTTTTATGATATCGATTAAATCCTTCTGCAATATTTGTCATTACCGATATGCTGGCTCGTTTTAGCTGATCAGCAAGGGCAAATTCCTTTTCATCTTGAAGAATATCTACTAAGTCAAAAATATCATTTACTAAAACTCTGGCTTGCTGCCAACACCTCAAATCCTCATATCTCTCTATCTTCCCCATACAATTCCATCGTTGGTTAATATTTTATGTCAAGGATAACGTAAACACGTCAACACATAAACTTGAACACATTAGCACGAATTCACTGCAAGTTCAAAACCTCATTATCCCCAAACGTATCATAGCTGGAGGTAATGACGCGGTCGCCCGGTTCGAGTCCAGACAGTACTTCGAAATATTCCGGGTTCTGGCGACCGAGATTGATATCATGGCGCACGGCCTGCTCCCCGTCCTCGCTCACCTTATACACCCAGTTGCCACCTGTGGCCTGGTAGAAACCGCCGCGTGACAACAGCAATGCATTGGCCGACTCTCCCAGCTCCAGCCGGATACGCAGCGTTTGTCCCCGCCGCAAGCCGGACGGCGATTCACCGGAAAACTCCATATCCACTTCAAACTGCCCGTTTTCCACCACCGGGTACACTTTCGAGATAAACAGCTGATGGGTTTGCCCGGCAAAGTCAAAGCTACCCTCCAAGCCGGGAGAAATTCGCGACAGGTGAAACTCATCAATTCCCACTCGCACTTTGTAACTTTCGAGAATATCGACCTGCCCGATCCGTTCGCCCGGCGATATCGACTGCCCGGGGTTGAGCTCCACGGTGGATAGCTGCCCGGCAATGGGCGCGGTTACAACCAGCTTGTCGAGGATCTCCTGCACCGCCTCCAGGCTGCGCCACATGCGATCGAGCGACTCGTCAATCTGCTGCAGCTGCTGGGCCGCCCGGATGGAATCCTGCTTAAAGGACTCGTAAATCAAGTTGTGGCGTTTGCGCTGGTACTCGTAATTCTCTTTGGCCTCGATGTAAGACTGTTCGGATACCAACTCTTTCTCATATAACTTCTGCTGTCGCTGATAATCGGAACGGGTTATATGCAGCTGATTTTCCGCATTGGCCAATCGCTCTCGCAGGCTCAGCGTGTTTGTTTCAATGTTAAGGCGTGAGTTCCGGGTCTGATTAATCTGATCGTAGATCGAGGAGGTCTGCTGCATGACGCTGAGTCGCAAGTCGGAATTGGAGAGCGTCAAAATGGTGTCGCCCCGTTCAACCATGGTGCCCGACTCCAGGAAAATCTGCTCCACCACGCCGCCCTCCAGCGCATCAAGGTAGATCGTCTGGATCGGCTGGACGGTGCCGGTAACCTGGATAAACTCCTGGAACGAATCTTCCTGCACTGTGCTGATCGTCAACCGGTCGCGCTCTACATTGAGCGTGGAACGGACGTCCATAAAAATGAAGCTATACAGGAATAGACCAATGAGAAGCAGTCCACCGATGATCATACCGATCCGCTTGGGAGTCCAAAACTTTTTCTCAATTTTCCGGTCCATACCGGCACTGGATATGCGATCTTTTGAATCCTGGGACATCCGAACAGTTATGGTTTAGTTTATGAGCATAGCGCTAAGCGTAAAGAGCAAAGCGTTGTCGTTTTGTATTCCACACCTTACTGTACTCAATGACCATGCCAAAAAGAGAATCAACTGCTTAATCCCAAATATAGACCTTATTTCCCTGAGTCCTGTGCAGTTAAGAACATTTGGTGTCCGATATCGTACAGTTTTGTTAGATTAGAAATAATGGCTATTGCTTTTAAAGAGGCAGAAGTCATTTTTGTTGAGTGAGGCATGGATTTTGACAGTTTCAAACGTCACGCAGAGCGCACGGGGCAAGGCGTATTTTCTAACTTACATTTTCAATCAATCAGGAGAGTTTTGATGGTGAAATTCAGATTTCAAGATTTGGATATATGGAAAAAAGCTATAACGATTGCTGATGATTTATTCGATATCGCTGATGAATTGGAACAAAAAAAGTTATTTCGATTTGCCGAACAACTTAGAGGTTCAGGGCTAAGCATGTCTAATAACATAGCCGAAGGATCAGCCTCAAATTCGCAAAAAGTTTTTAGACGCTATTTAAATATTGCACGTAATTCTACTTTTGAAAACGCAAATGTAATTATCATGCTTGAAAGGAGAAGTTTGATTGAAACCGAAGAAAAAGAAGCGTTACTCAATGATCTGGATCATCTTTGCAGAATGATAACCAACTTAAAAAAGTCTCTATAACGCCATGCGCCACGCCCTATGCACTCTGCTAATTGTTAATTGCCAATTGCTAATTTAAAAAAGCCATGCACGAAAACACCGGTCACATCCTCGTAGTAGACGATGACGATGACGTCCTCCATGCCGCCAAGTTGTTCCTGAAGCAGCATGTGGGCAAAGTGGATACTGAAAAGAGTCCCAGATCGATTCCCAACCTGCTGCGGAATAACAGCTACGACGTCATTTTGCTGGATATGAATTTTACCGAGGATATGAGCAGTGGTCGCGAAGGATTTTTCTGGCTGGAAAAAATCCAGGAGATCGACCCGTCGCTGGCGGTTGTGTTCATTACCGCGTATGGGGATGTGGATAAAGCCGTAAGCGCGATCAAAAAAGGTGCCACCGACTTCGTACTAAAACCGTGGCAAAACGAGAAACTACTGGCTACCGTAACTTCTGCGATGAACCTCTCACAGTCACGCCGCGAGATCGATGTACTGCGCGATCAGCAAAAGACGATCAGTGCCAATATCGACCAGCACTACCAGGATATCATCGGCCACAGCGCCCCGATGATGAAGGTGTTTGAGACAATCGAAAAAGTGGCCAAAACCGATGCCAACGTGTTGATCCTGGGCAAAAACGGCACTGGCAAAGAACTAGTGGCACGCGCCCTGCACCGCCGTTCCAACCGAAGTGAAAACGTATTTATCAGCGTGGATATGGGGGCGATCCAGGAAAACCTGTTTGAAAGCGAGCTTTTTGGGCATACCAAGGGCTCGTTCACCGATGCCAAAGAAGCACGCGCCGGGCGTTTTGAAGTGGCTTCGGGGGGGACGTTGTTTTTGGATGAGATCGGCAATGTTCCTTTGCAGCTGCAGTCCAAGCTGTTAACGGTGCTGGAAAGCCGCAAGGTGACTCGCGTAGGTTCCAACAAACCAGTGGATATCGATATCCGGCTCATCTGCGCTACCAACACCCCGATCCAGGGGATGGTCAAGGATAACAAGTTCCGGCAGGATCTGCTGTATCGCATCAACACCATCGAAATTCGGTTGCCGGCACTGCGCGAGCGGAAAGAAGACATTCCCCTTCTGGCCCAACATTTTCTTGAACAGTACGCTGGTAAATACAACAAGGAGATTAACAAGCTCAGTGAGGGGACCCTCAAAAAACTACAATCGTACGGGTGGCCGGGCAATGTTCGTGAATTACGGCATTCGGTAGAACGTGCAGTAATCATGACCGATCACAACGTGCTGCAGCCGGAGGATTTCTTGCTGACCTCTCTCGACGAAAGTGAAGAGAAGATGATATTTGACGACTACAATCTTGAAGAGGTCGAAAAGACGGTCATCCGCAAAGCGCTGGACAAACACGAAAGAAATATATCCCGCACAGCCGAAGAGCTTGGTTTGACGCGAGCATCCCTGTATCGCAGGATGGAGAAGTATGATTTATAAAAAATGTGCTTAAGTGTTTACGTGTTTATGTTTGCAGTTCCTTGGTGTTAAAAAATCGCATCTGCACGTTAACACGTAAGCACATCAACACAGTAGCACATAAATACGTGTAGCTTATGATCAAAAATTTTCGCTTTAGCGTAGTATGGAGAGTCGGACTCCTGTTCGGCACGATGCTGCTGTGGGTGTTCCTGTTTATGCAGACCGAGTACTATGTCAGCATTGCAATGTTGGGCATGGTTATCATTTTCCAGACTGTTCAACTTATTCGCTATGTGGAAAAGACAAATGACAAGCTGACCCGCTTCCTTGAGTCGATTCGCTATTCTGACTTCTCGCGCTCATTTCCCGATCATGGCCTGGGCAAATCGTTCGAAGAGCTGAATCAAGAATTTTCCCGAGTCATTGAAGAGTTCAAAAAAGAACGTGCCGAGAAGCAGGAGAACTATCGCTACCTGCAGACGGTAGTACAGCACATCGGCATCGGGCTGATCTGTTTCAACCGGGAGGGAGAAGTAGAGCTGATCAACACAGCAGCCAAGCGACTGTTCGATATCGCCACACTGCGAAATATCAGGGCGCTGGGAGATATCGATGAAAAACTGCTCCGGGCGGTGACGGGCCTAAAGGGAGGCAACCGCACGCTGGTCCGAATCGGGCTGGGAAACGAGACACTCCAGCTGGCTATCTATGCCACTGAGTTCCGGATGCACGGCGACATGTTTAAGCTGGTCTCCTTCCAGAACATTCACACAGAACTCGAGGAAAAGGAGATGGAAGCCTGGCAGAACCTCACGCAGGTGCTGGCCCACGAAATTATGAATTCTATCACACCGATCGCCTCCCTCTCTGATACCGTTCATATGCTACTCACAAAAAATACGACCCCAAGAAACGGGCAGTATGTCATTGAACAGGAAGCACTCAACGATGTAAAAGATGCACTCAGTACCATTAACAAGCGTAGCCACGGGCTGATGCGCTTTGTGAACTCCTACCGCGATTTCACTCAGATCCCGGAACCCGACTTTGAACTGTTTTCGGTTGCTGAGCTGCTGAAGCGGGTCCGCCACTTGAACAAAGGAGAGGCCGAGGTACAGCAAGTAACAATCGATCTGGAAGTAGATCCTGAATCCCTTGAGGTCACCGCCGACCCGCAGCTTATTGAACAGACGCTGATCAACCTGATCAAAAACGCATTCCGGGCGCTCGAATCCACCAACAACGCCCTGATCACTCTGCGCGGCAAACTCGATTCGGATGGCCACGTGCTGATCCAGGTGCAGGACAACGGTCCCGGGATCAAAGAAGACAATCTTGAAAAAATCTTTATCCCGTTCTACAGCACGAGCAATCCAAGCGGACGGGGAGGTTCCGGCATCGGGCTCAGCCTGTCACGACAAATTATGCGGATGCACCGGGGGACACTTACCGTTCAGTCTGGTCGGAATGAAGGAACAACCTTTACGCTGCGGTTTTAGTTACTTTGAAAGTTGGATTAGATTATTTAGCGAATAACAACCCTGTTCGGGGACTCGTGAGGGAATTGTAGCGTTGATACGGTTGGTTTTATGATCAGCGTTTAGCGGCCTTGCCAGATCCTGAAACAAGTACAGGATGACATGAAAGTTTTAAAAACTGCAGATTGAGTTCTCATTTTTCTGTTAAATAATTGATGTTTACCATTTTGGGTAGTTAAGATTAATAGGCTGTACGGAATAGATTACCTTTATCACTTGCGCGGGAATTAATTCCCGCGCTATGGAAATGCACGATCAATTCCCTTGCTTTTTAAAACAGAATGACTTAACCACTCAACACATTGGTGTTTCATCATCTTTCACTTTGATCCATCATAAAACGAACAAAAATGCATTTCACTACCCTGAACAAACAACTCCTATCCCTACTTTTTTTATTCTTACCGATTTCTGTCACACAAGCCCAGGATAACAGCCTCTGGCACAACAAAAAGGCGGCGGTTGCACTCACCTATGATGATGCACTGGAGGCACAGCTGGACAATGCTGTACCCTTGCTCGACTCCCTGAACCTAAAGGTCACATTCTACCTGACGGGACATTTTCCCGGATTTCGCCAGCATATTGATCGGTGGAGAGCCGTTGCTGAAAAAGGCCATGATCTGGGCAATCACACGCTGTTTCACCCCTGCAAAGGTGATGCACCCGGTCGCGAATGGGTGCAGCCTGAAAACGATCTAAACCGCTACACTATGGTGCGGATGCTAAACGAGATCACAATGACCAATGTGTTGCTCAAAGCGGTGGATGGGCGATCCCACCGAACGTTTGCTTATCCCTGTGGCGATACGGCGGTTGGAGATTCCTCTTATATCAATCAAATAAATGAGCATTTTATTGGGCGCGCGGCGTACAAAGTGCAACGCCAACAATCAATACGGTAGATCTCTACAACATCGATTCCTACATGATCGATGGCCGTTCCGGGGATGAGATGATTGAACTCGTAGAGCAGGCGATGGAGAAAAAGGGACTGGTCGTTTTCCTGTTTCACGGCGTGGGTGGCGGACATGACCTGAACATTTCACTAGAAGCACACCGCAAACTTCTCCAGTTTCTGAAACAAAATGAGCAGGATGTCTGGACGGCACCGATGGTTGATATTGCAAAGCATGTGAAAGATTACCGTTCATCAATGTAAATACTATCCAAATCACATAACTTTAGTCAAGCTACATCAAACATCAATACCCTAGAACTGCAAGAATTCGTAAAAATGGATACTCCATTAAACGAGAAATCCTCTGTTCAGGAAATCAAAAAGCGCTTCGACAACGATGTTGAACGTTTTTCCAATCTGGATACCGGTCAGCAGGCCACGATAGATGCCCCGCTGGCGATGGAGCTCATCACCCAGGCCGCTGCAGCCAACAATCCCGATGCCCAAAACATGCTCGACATCGGGTGCGGAGCAGGAAACAACACGCTCAAACTTTTGGAGCAGGTCAAACCGCTGAACTGTGATCTGTTGGACCTCAGCCAGCCGATGCTGGAACGTGCACAATCACGGATTTCTCAAGTCAATACAGGGCAAATCCGAATTTTCCAGGGTGATTTCAGGAAGATTGAACTTTCTGAGAGACATTATGATGTCATTATTGCAGCGGCGGTACTGCATCACCTGAGAGACGACCGTGACTGGGAAGGGACATTCAAGAAAATTTATGATTTGACGGCACCGGGTGGCAGCGTCTGGATTACCGACCTGGTAAGCCATGAAAACGAACAGGTGCAGCAGATGATGTGGCAACGATACGGGAAGTACCTGGAGGACCTGGGCGGAACCGAATATCGTGACAAAGTATTCTCCTACATCGACAAGGAAGATTCTCCCCGTCCCGTAACCTATCAACTCGCCTTGCTCCGCAAGGTCGGGTTCAAGAATGTAGAGATTCTGCATAAAAACTCCTGTTTTGCCACTTTTGGTGCTGTAAAAGAAGCTGAGTGAAGAGTTTAGTGCCTGCAAGAATGCGTGAATCTGCTTCAATATTAGTAGGTTACAGGTCGTTAACATCCAAGAGTTCTACCGATGGGACAAAATAATCCTTAAATCAAAGGAGTACATAATGAATCCAGCAGAACGAATGGTCACTCAACGGTATCGGGATAAGGCAGTAAATCTGAGGCAATTGATCTTTGTAGTCTTGATCGCCCTCTCAATGCCAATTGCTGTTGAAGCACAAGATTATTCTTCGGATGTAAACTGGCTTATCGAGGTGCTGGAGCTAAAAGAGGGTGCAGTAGTTGCTGATATTGGCGCGGGGGACGGGGACCAAACGCTGGAAATCGCCCGATATATCGGACCAGAGGGGCATATTTACAGTACAGAACTGGGATCGGAGTCACTGCAAGAACTACGTGGCGAAATTAGCAGTGCATCACCCGGTAACGTCACGGTGCTTGAGGGCCATCCGGCACGGACCAACCTCCCCGCCGAGTGCTGTGATGCCATCTACATGCGCAGAGTGTATCACCACTTCGGGGATCCTCCTTCGATGAACGCCAGCTTGCTCCGGTCGCTCAAGCCCGGCGGCAGACTCGCCATTATCGACTTTGAACCGCGCGGCTCCGAGGCGGATCCCGGGGCACGCGCTTCTGGCAGGCAGCACGGTGTCACGGCCGAAACCGTAGTCAAAGAGCTCACAAAGGCAGGATTTATTTTGGTGAGCAATGATGATCGCCCCGGACGCAATTTCTATCTGGTCCTGGAAAAGCCGGAGGATAGCTAAATCAGAAATGATCTCTCCTTGTGCTTTCCCTCTGTCACTTTTTGCAACAGCCTGCAGCAAATGTTAGTCGAGAAGGGAAGAGAAGCTGAACAAAAACTAAGAATACTCATTTCGACTTTCCATCCAAATCAGAATTAACGAAAAACCTCTTATCTTTAGAAAACCGTCTAAACAAATAGTATTCATCCATAAAATACGCTATCAAAAATGGAATATGACAAAGAGAAAGCAGACGAAATGGTACTGGCCTTATTGTGGCTCACCGTGTTTGAGCAAGACTATGTTACCCGTGCCTGGAAAGGGCACAGCTGGGAACACCTGGATCGCCTCCATGAAAAAGGATTTATCAGTGACCCTAAAAACAAGAACAAATCGGTAGTCCTAACCGAAGAAGGGGAAAAACGATCAGAGGAGCTATTCAATCAATATTTTGGAATTGAAAAGCCGGATTAAAAACTGATATCATTAGTATCCAGGGAAATTAAGTTTTCAGGCAAAAATGGCGTATATATAAACAGGTTTCATACAATAGTCCAGCCTCTGGAGTCCGGCCTTGGTAAAGTTGACCGCCCGGAAGGGATTGGAGAGGAGCGCAAAGAAAAAGTCTGTAATTTTTTTAGGTGGAACGAGGAGCCCTTCAGGTCAAGTTTACCTTCGCCGGCGATTCATTTCGTTTAGTTCTTTAGTCCGACTTCCGGCGGATTTCATCGCTGAAAAAATGAACAGTAAGAATGAAAAGTAAGACAACGTTAAAAGTTCTTTACCAGACAACAGTGAATTAATATAACACTCTCACTAATCTTGCTTTACGAAGCCTGCAACTGCCACGAAATAATTCGCTGAAATAACAGACTTCTTGGGATCACTCAATATTCTGACAGATCAAGAACTTAAAAACCACACGTACTCTGCAGGAAGACCAGTTCTTTGTCAGGGAAAACAGTGTCTGTAATGAAGACCGGCAGCATCAGGCACTCTGACGAGAAACAGCGTAAAAAGGGATCGACAAAGTCCACAAGCTGGGATTAAAACAGAAGTGATAGGGACTAGCTCGAAGCGCCGCTTCGTGTAGTTTTAAACAATTACCTGCAGCGCGAAGCAGCACTTCGCGTTACAACTCAAGACTCATGACTCGTACCTCGTTACTCAAAACTACTTCTGGGTCATTTCCACCGTATTCAACAGCTTTTTCAGAGATTCCACCTTGTGATCCATATTCAGCTTGGCATAGCTCTGTATCAAATTGCGAATACAGCGGGCCAAAATCTCGATCTCACTGGTAATCTCAAAATGCTTCGGCTTGGGCTCAACACCGTTCTGCTTGAGAAAGAAGTAACACTGGTTGTAGCTGACCACCTTGCCGTTGTCAAACGGATCAATCAGCACCTCTTCTTTATCTCCTTTGAATTTGAGCATAAAATGAATCGGCATATTGATGCCATAAAACGGCATATTCAGTCGCCGCCCAATAAAAAGCACAATCATCGCAAGGGAAATAGGCAGGCCTTGTCGACGATCGATTACCCGGTTCAGGTAGCAGTTGTCGGGATTATAGTAATCTGCAGTGCTTCCGGTAAAATTCAGCTCCTCAAAGATAAAATCCATCAAATCGTGAATCTGCCGCGACTCATCCGGCTGGTATTGGATTTTACCGGATATCATGCTCGCAAATTGGTCAAGCTTCCGCATGTATTCACCTTCCCGCAGAGTTGGATTGTCAAACCGGGAAAGGATAAAGACCGCTTTTTCCAACTGCTTCAGGTTGGTAATTCCTCCATCCAGCACATCCATGAAATCCTCTTCCAGGTTGCCATACGTGATGTATTGGATGATCTCATTAATCAGTTCCTTCTCGGAGTCATCGCGCGTTTCGTTCTTCTGCTGGTCCAGCAGTGGTACAGCTTTTTCACCCAGCTCAAACAGGCGGTTCTTTACCTGCGACTTCACATACGGGTCCGGATCATCCAGCAGATAAACAAGTGATTCTATTTCAGTTTTTGTTGCCATAAAGTTTCTTCTGTTCTTGTCAACCTACACTCAACAGTGTTGATTACTTTTTCGTGCGGTAAAATAGAGAAAAAGTAATTTCTTTATCCAATCGTTCAGCAACTTTTAATATTTAATAAAAGGCGGGGGAAACTGTATATTTGGAAGCTATTTAGAAGTTAGAAGTTAGAAGTTAGAAGTTAGAAGTTAGAAGTTAGAAGTACCGCGAGCTTTAGCTCGCATTCATTCGTCTCACGCCTGACATCTCACGTCTCGCGGAATAACTAATTTTGATTCAACGCTGAATGAAACTGAATGTTAGTTCGGAAATTGGTCGCCTGCAGGGTGTGATTGTTCATACCCCTGGGCGGGAAGTGTCGCTTGTAAATCCCGAGCTGAAAGATGAGCTGCTGTTCGATGACATCGTGTTCGAAGAGGACGCCCGCCGCGAGCACCTGGACATGCTTGACATCTTCCGTGCCGCTATGTCTGCCGACGGACAAATTTTTGAGATAACCGATCTCATTCGGGACTGCTTCCAGATGGACCAGCAGGAGGCCCGTGCTTTTTTTGTAGAGCAATTGATAAAGCGATACCCCCAAGGCAATCTCCATACGGTAAAGAAAGAGCTGTTGACCCTCCCGCCTGATGAATTGCTACGATTTGCAATTGAGGGGACAACCGCCAAACGCAACTTTATTCTGAATCCCACACCAAACCTGCTATTTACGCGTGATTTGGCAGCCGTGGTCAACAACAACGTCCTGCTGTCGCGACCGGCAAAAGTGGCGCGCATTCGCGAATTTCTACTGATGGAGATACTGGTTCGCTATCATCCACTACTGGCCGGCCTGCAACCAAATATCCTAACGATAGCAGAGCAGGAGACGATCGAGGGGGGAGATGTGCTGGTGGCTTCAAAGGATTTGACCTTGATAGGAATGAGTGAACGCACTTCGTTCAGCGGCCTGATGACAGCGGCAGAGGGACTGCTCAGCAATGGAGTGAAGACCGTTTTGGCTGTTGACATCCCCAAGCAGCGGTCCTCCATGCACCTGGATACCATTTTCACCTTTGCCAGTCGGGATGAATGCCTGGTATTTCCGCCGGCCATCACCGAAAGAGAAAAAAACGTCGTTCGACTTTCTAACGAAAACGGGGCTGTCAATGCGGAAGTAATGCCTTCCCTAAAACAAGCCCTTGAGGAATGCATGGAGCACTCGTTTACGTTTATCAACTGCGGCGGTGAATCTCGCACCAACCAATTCCGTGAACAATGGACCGACGGGGCAAACGTTTTTGCACTTGCGCCCGGCGTCATTGTGGGCTATGAACGGAACACAAATACGTTTAACGCCTTGAAAGAGCATGGGTATGAAGTCATTAACCAATTTAATTTTATTGAAGAATACCAGGACAGCCCCTTTGAACCCGGGAGCAAAAAGATCGCGATCGGTTTTGAGGGAAATGAGTTGTGTCGCGGACGTGGCGGCGCACGGTGTATGACACTGCCAATTTCCAGAGAATCTTAAAAAGCATATTTCATTGGACGAACAACGTTTATCTTACGAATACCAAGAAGTTAAAACACAGCAATCGGAGCCCTCACCTCCTCCCAAACAGTTTGATACTAAAACGATCCTCAAACATGTCGGCCTTTTTGTGCTGACGTTTATCACCGTCTCTTTCTTCGGGGGATTATTTGTAGCCCAGACTGCGGTTGATCCCTCTATTACTTCGCAGATGATGGAGGGCGCGGTCTTCGCAACGGTTTTCTTGGCATTTCTGGGCGTGCATGAATTCGGCCACTTTTTTGCCGCACAGTATCACAACGTGAAAGTCACGCTGCCCTATTTTATCCCCGTTCCCCTTGGTATTGGCACGATGGGTGCAGTCATCCGAATCAAAGAAAAGATCAACGACACGTACAAAATGTTTGATGTGGGCGTATCGGGTCCATTGGCTGGATTTGTGGTATCACTGGCAGTCTTACTATATGGATTTTCAACACTGCCCGATCCCTCCTACATCAACAACTTTGCGGGACACGAGGCGGTGCAGGAATATGTGGCCCAGCACGGCACCTATCCCGCAGAACCGCCAAGCGCCGACTCCTCCGATGTGTTGATTGTGGGGAATACGCTTTTATACTCGTTCTTGGCTCAATTTTTTGAGAACGTCCCCCCGATGTACGAGATGTATCACTACCCGTTCCTGTTTGCAGGATGGCTCGGGCTCTTCTTTACGGCCCTTAACCTGATGCCGGTCGGGCAGCTTGACGGCGGGCACATTCTATACTCGCTCCTCGGTTTTCGACGGCATCGAACCGTGGCACGCGTCTGTTTTGGCGTCCTAACTACCCTGGCAGGCATCGAATCGGTGCCGTTTATCCATGTATCACTCCAGTCGTGGGGTCTCGCAAACCCCTACGGAACCGTAAGCTGGCTGATCTGGGCTGGCGTCCTGTTCTTTTTACTTAGGAAAGCGTATCACAATGACCACCGCTGGATAGCGCCGGTACTGATCACCTCACTTGCAGTATCCGCGGGGTATATCTACCTCGTTGTTGGCTCACTGCAATCCATGAGCTCCCTTATATGGATCGTATGGTCATTCTTTATCGCCTATTTCGTAAAGATTGAACACCCGCCTGCGCTCTATGAAAAACCTCTTGATCCCACGCGCCGCAGGCTCGGCTGGCTCAGTATGGCGATCTTTGTACTCTGTATCAGTCCGAACCCACTGTATTTTGTGTAACGTAAGGCGCGAGGAGCATGGCGTATAGCGTATATGGTCGGCCAGATTATAGAGGGAGGGAGTTGCATTCCCGACCACAAATAACCCTTCGCTCTGCTCATTGCTCTTTGCCCTTTGCCCTATCTGCCCGTACCTTTGATATCAAAATTCGAACCACCAAAGATTTAAATTTCTGATGAAATATCTGTTAGCTCTTTTTTCTGTACTTCTCTTTGTAGGTTGCTCGGGCGATCAACCGGAGAACCTTTCGGAGGCTGTTGACCAGCTTATTGCTGAAGACAATTATGAACAGGCACTGGAATACATCCAGAATGCCGATCCTGCCAGTACGGATGCTGATCTCGAAAAATTAAAGGAAAAGACATACCTGAATTACGGGCTTTACCTGGAATACCGCGGACCAGAGGACAGCAGCATGCGCGACCGTATGACCAGTGCGCTGGAGCAATATATCGAGGTGCTTAAAATTAATCCCAATAATGAGAAAGCGAGATCAGAAATTGAGCAGATTATGGGGATCTACAGCACCATGCCCGACCGCTCCCCGGGAGAAGAGATTATTACGGAATTGAACAAGCTTGGATTTGATTACTAAACATGGGGCGTGATAAGGCAGAGGTAAAACGTGTACCGCGAGCTTTAGCTCGCAAATTAGTGATAAAATATTTCTGCTATCTCGCAAGCTGAAACTTGCGGTACATAAGATCAATGATATCTATTCGGTGACATTCATCTTATGTCTGCTGTCTCACATCTCACTTCTCAAACCCTTATATTGAATAAATCATCAGCTAATTAATCAACATCATCTAAACTGATGGGTAAAAAAAACAGCAGCACCCCTACCATTAGCAACAGGAAAGCCCGGCACGAATTCAGCGTTGAAGAAACATTTGAGGCCGGCATAGCGCTAAAAGGCACGGAGGTTAAATCGTTGCGAGAAGGCAGCGCCAGCCTCCAGGAGTCCTTTGCCTACCTGATGGACGGTGAGGTATGGCTGCGAGATATGTATATCAAACCGTATAAACACGGATCGTATGCCAACCACGATGAACGCCGCAAACGCAAGCTTCTCTTGAAACGGCGAGAGATTCAGGAAATTGAGAAGTATATCAATCAAAAAGGATATACGCTGGTACCGCTGAAACTCTATTTTAAAGGGGGATATGCAAAAATACTACTTGGCCTGGCGCAAGGTAAGAAAAAGTATGACAAGCGGGAAGATATCAAGGAACGGGATACCAAGCGTGAACTCGAACGTAAGTATAAAGGGACTTACAAAGTGAACATGTAACTAACCCATCTTGAGGACCATAAGCGTTAAATCGTCCTGGATATCAGCTCCAAAAGAATGGACGTCATCTAACAATCCATTGAGAAACTGTTCGGGTGATTTGGTGTGATTTTCCGCAGCATAGCGGGCCAGACTTTCCTGGCCAAATTCTTTCTTTTCATTATTACGTGCTTCCACCAATCCGTCGGTATACATCACCAGCATGTCACCGGCATTGAACTGAAGCGTTTCAAAAGAAAAGTTGGCCTCCGGGAACAATCCAATTGCAGGACCGGTGGGTTTGAGCCATTTGTATGATTGAGTAGCCGCATCCCACAACAGTGGCGGATGATGTCCGGCATTGAGATAGTGCATGATTTTGCTGTCGGGATCAAAACCGGCCAGGAACAGCGTGATAAAACGAATTTGCTTTAGATTATACCGAAAGAGCTCATTCAGACGTGTTGCCAGCCGTGGCAGGTCGGGATAATCAGGTCCCATAATGCGCAATGAGGCTTGCAAGTTGGCCATCAGCATGCTGGCAGACATGTTCCATCCTCCACGGAAGCTAAAGCAGTATCAATTTTAGAAATAAGATCCAGGTTTTCTGTGGTGGCATCGATGGGCGCTCTATTTGTTGCAAATGGCATCCACCTTGACGAACGGCCGTTTTGCAGCCACTCCACCAAGTTTGTTTTGTGGTGCAGCAGCGATTGGCGAATCCTATTGAGGTATTTTTTGTCCACTGCGGATCCGGATAGATTTCAATAACGCAAGTATCAAAAAGATACGCATTTCCTACGTTAGACCCCTTACACAAGTTGCATCCCCAGACAAAAAATTAATTTCTTGTCAGCTTCACGGAGATCTCCGGGCTATTCTGAAGGGTTTGATAGACCACGCAGTATCGCTCGGTAAGATCAATCAACTTTTTCAGTTTCTTTGGGTCGGCACCCGAATCAAGTTCAAACGTCATGCGGATATTCTTGAAGCCCACCGGTGTATCCCTGGAAACGCCAAGTGTCCCGCGGAAGTCCAGGTCGCCGTCCGCCCTCACCTTTGCGTCCTTCAGTTCTATGCCCATCGCCGTAGCCACAGAGTTCAGTGTAACGCCGGCGCAGGCCACCAACGCCTGCAGTAGCATATCGCCCGAACAGGCTTGGGTACCATCACCACCGGTTGCCGGGTGCAGGCCTGACTCAACCGTCCCAATATGCGTTTCTACATGGCAGGCTAGATTTTTACCCAGCGTACCCTCGGCATGTAGTGTCCATTCCCCTTCTTCCGGCTTTTCCAGGTACTTTTTCTTTAGTGGGGCCTGCATGGCGCGCAATTCGTTGGAATCCATCGCTTGATCCTGTCTTTAGATGTTTGTGTTTATACCAATTTATAGTTTCGGCAGCTAAATACAAGATCGAGCCATGCAAGCCTTACTATTATATTGCGGTGCAGCGGCTCTCTTTTATTTCATTTAACTAGTTTGAAGCGCCACCTTCAGCCATAGGAGGCAGATTTAGCGGCACCATATTGAGATAAGGAGTCGTTGGTTCTTGATTCGGAGCTAATGCGATAGGCATCCGCTCACCTTTGGGCCCCATTGCTCTCAAATAAGCGTAAATTGCCCGGGCATCCTGTTCGTTCATTTTGTTGACATTCATCCAGGGCATCGGAGGCTTTACCTTGCGAGTCCGCAGTTGCTCAACCCATTGCTCTTCGGTCAGCTCTTGGGCGCGAAGGCGCAAGTTAACGGGATAAGTTGTGCCCCAGGGTCCACGCCAGCCGACTTTGGAACCGGTCAGCCAGTCATCTTCCGGAATATTGCCTTCAACTGCCATATACCCTTCAGTGTGGCAGTCGTTACACATACCTACAGTTACCAGATAACGACCTGCTTCTACAGGGTTATCTGCCTTAACATGGGGTTGACGAGCCGTTTCTGGCTCATTTTCGGTATGACATCCAAGGAATATTGTGCAGATTACTCCCAGTGATATCAGGAAAGTTTTCATTAGTTCTCCTCAAACGAATTGTTTAGAAAGTGTGAACTTACGTAAGGTTAGGAGGGCTATATACATCGCTAGTCCACGGTCCCTGAAGAATTAAATTACGTATAAATCAAATTTTTTCAATGGGGTGAGATAAATATTTTTCTATGTGCGACGCACTTTTGAAGTGCGTCGCACATGAAGCCATCAAACACAAAAGGCCGCCCTTTCGGACGGCCTTTTCATGTAATCAAGCGGATGATCTGTAAGCCGAATCTTGTCGAGGGTAATCATTTATCTGGTCCCTGAATTGCTTCAGGGCTCAAGCACTCCACCCGGTCGTATAGCGACGAGCAGCGCACGACCTGCATGAGCTTTCACCCCGTGAGGTTTGCCCTGCCTTTGATGTCGCCACCAAAGCGGTGGGCTCTTACCCCACCTTTTCACCCTTATCCCCCAGCTGGCGGACGGTTTGTTTTCTGTGGCACTGGCTAACCGGTTTCCCGGATCTTCCTGTTAGGAAGCACGGTGCTCGTTGGTGTTCGGACTTTCCTCTCTCCTTCGCGTAAAGCTTCGGAGGGCAAGCCCCGCCCAAGAATTACTTTGGATAGGGGCCTGCTCACCGAAGCCTTGGCGAAGGTGAGCGATTACCCGATCATCCTGTCAAAGAACTAGTGAAATAACGAATCAATGCTGTTTTAATTATAATGCCTACCACTGGTATGTCAAAAAAAGCGAGAAGGTAGAAGGGATCCACAGGGAATGGATATGCCCTCTTACTTCTCGCTTCTCCACGATCTTTGCCGGTTTACCGACAGAGTACCGATCACGAACTCCGGAAATTATCCTACTGAACTGAAAGCTCTTCTTCGGCTTTCTCAAAGAAGGAAGGATCGACGACAATGCGGCCACTATTTTCATCAATGATTATCTTGTTGCCGCGTTTGACCTCAACCTGTGTTTGTGGAGGCAGGGCCATGCCGAGTGCTGCACCGCGTTCCATCGCAACCACCGCCAGGCCGTTGCTCAGGCCATTGCGTAGGCGATTGTAGCTCTTGAGATAGCGATCATCGATGTTTTCTTCGATTTCGTCACGCTTTTTAAGCAGCTTCTTTTCCTCTTCTTCGGTCTCTTTTTCGAGCTTGTCAAGGTTCTTCTGCTTTTCTTCGTGCAGCTCCTCGGTTTCTTCCAGTTTTTCGCGGGCGTCCTCGAGCTCGGTCTTAATCGCTTCCTGGCGCCGGATAATCTCTTCCTGGCGCGATTCCGAGTTTTCAATAACCTGCTTTTGAGCTTCTATCTCTTTCGTCAGGGCATCGTACTCGCGATTGTTGCGAACGGAGAGCTGTTGCTCCTCATATTTCTCCATCTTGTCCTGAGCATCCTGGATCTCAAGCTTAAGATTGTCACTCTCCATCTCAAGCTGCTTCTGCTCTTCTTCCAGCTTATTGATCTTTGCCTCATAGCGGTTGATATCAGTCTCAATATCGAGAACTTCCTCCGGCAGGTCGCCACGCAGCTGCTTTAGCTCATCGATTTTGCTGTCGATATATTGGAGGTTGGTAAGTTGTTGAAGTACTTCTTCCATAGATTGCTGAGTAATCGTTTAGTCCTGTGGGTTTTGTTTTTGATTTGGGATGAACACATTCATCGGGTTTGTTACTACATCGGTAGCGTACACCGATAGTTCTTCAAAAGCTTCGCTCAATTCTTTCTGCAGGGCGTGCACAACCGGCACTTCACTTTCATAATGCCCTACATCTACCAGTAAAAAGTCATTGGTATCGGTGAAATAGTCATGATACTTGATGTCGGCAGTTACAAAGGCCTGGGCCCCCTCGGCAATCGCCTTTCCAGTCAGCGATACCCCGGCCCCGCCGCATACGGCAACTTTCTTGATCCGCTCGGCACTGCCGGAATAGCGTAATGCCGGCACATTCAGATTGGTAGACACACGCTCCAAAAACTCATCCTGGGTCAATCCCTTGTCGTGATAAAATCCAAGCACGCCCATGCCAACATTGTCAGAGGGACTGGCCACATCCATCACCTGGTAATTGCCCTGATCCAGCAGACCGTTGCGCCTGAGCTCCTTGATCAAACCAGAAACGTTGTGTTCGTCAATAATCGCTTCAAACGTGCGCTGCCCGTCTTTCCGACCCTCCACATTGTAGAAGTGTGCTTCCTCACCGGAGTGATAATTCAACATTTTGAGCACCGATTCGCTATCGGAGTAGGAGGTAGTAAGTACAATTTTGCGGGAAATATTGTAACTCTTGTCCAAAAACTTCAGGTTATCGAGGCCCAGCTGCTGCGCCAGTACAAAAGAAACACCATCGAGCGCGGCATCCAGGTTGGTGTGGGCGGCGATCAGGGAAATATTATTCTGAATGAGCCTGTAAATAATTTTTCCCTGCTCGTCGGTAGGATTAATGCGGGATATCTTTTGGAATATCAGTGGGTGATGGGCAACAATCAGTTCACACCCGGTCTCAATGGCTTCTTCAACAACGGCGGGTGTCACATCGAGGCAGGTAAGGGTCTTGGTGACACTCTGTTCGGGATCTCCAACCAGCAGCCCGACATTGTCGTAATCTAATTTGGTACTTGGGGGAGCCCATTGGTGAAGAAAGGTGGAAATATGCCGGACCTGCGTGTTCATGTTGGCTATCCGCTACCCCCGTTTTTTAAATTCCAGGTCGGATGATGGTAACGTAAATCCGGTTGCTCAATTAGAATCAAAGTAAAAATCTTGTTCAGAGCCAGATCAATAGGTTTAAAATTACCCAATTCAGTTTTCAAAAATACCATTTAAATCCGATTGTTAAAAGGTTATTTTCACATAAAATCGTTCAGTTTAAACTTTAACCTGATATTAGATCCAAATCCACTCAAATGAGCGAAGATATTTGCCAGAATTTAAAAGCAGTACAACAAAGAATTGCAAAAGCTTGCGAAAAAGCCGGACGAGATGCCGACGAAATAACTCTTGTGGCCGTAAGCAAGATGAAACCGCTTGAGGATATCAAAACCGCCTTTGGCTGCGGACAAATTCATTTTGGAGAAAACCGGGCCAAGGAGCTGCAGGACAAGATGGATGCCTATGACGAAGAGGAGGTTCAGTGGCATATGGTCGGTAATCTGCAGACTAACAAAATCAAATATATGGTTGAACGCGTAAACTGGATCGACTCTGTACCCAAGAAGAAAACGATACGTGAGATTGAGAAACGAGCTTCTCGCATTGACCGCGTGATAAATGTGCTGATACAGGTAAACATCAGCGGGGAAAGCCAGAAAAGCGGTTGCGAACCGGAAGAGTTGCCCAAGATCCTGGAATATGCCCGGGGCAAAACCCATGTGAACGTGCGCGGACTTATGGGCATGGCTACCTACCTGGATGAAGATGAAGATCTTGAAAAAATTCGCCCTGAGTTCCGGCTGCTACGCGAGCTCAAGGAAGAACACGAGTCATTTAACGGTGAAAACATCCAGCTGGAGCACCTGTCCATGGGCATGACCAATGACATGGAAGTTGCCATTGAAGAAGGATCTACCATGGTACGGGTAGGCCGGGCGATTTTTGGCGAACGTGATTACAGCTAACAGTGATCAGTGTGTCAGTTAGCAAAGGCTGCTTTATTTCATCTCATTCCTCACGAAAAGTATCACAAATGCTAGAAATTGTAATCACCTATTACAGATGTCTACTGTTCACTGACACACTGTTTACTGAAAAAAGGTAACAAATCGGCTGTAGTCCCGTAACATTTCCATGTTTCAATCTTCTGATTATTTAGTACATTGTAATACTAATATCTAAACACTGGAGTTACTGTTATGGCAGCTTGGATTTGGGTACTTATTCCGCTGGTTGCAATTATTGGTGCATTCATCCTGGATTACCAGAAAAACAAGATGAAGATGATGGACAAGGGGCGCCAGAACGAGCAAGAGGTGGATGAAATACGAAAACTGGTGGAATCCCTTAAAAAGCGGATCGAAAACCTGGAAGCCATTGCAGCCGGTGAACCGGAGGATTTTAACACCGGTGCCGGAAAAGGGATGAGTGAAATCGAAATTGATGATGAAATGTCGGTCAAAGAGGAGAACCAGCAAAAGGTTTCTGACATTGCACAAAAACGGAGGAACAGTTGATGGAAGAACTAGTAGCGATTATTCTACTCGGTTTCGGGACGATTTTGGGATGTTTGATATTATGGAAGATTTATCACGTCATTAAATCGTCAATAGACAAAGACAGCGCCTCTATAAAAGAAGAAAACTTTGACCGTTTGGCGCGTGCTTTCATTCAGCACAAGAAGGATATGAATGAGCGGGTAGAAAACCTTGAGGCAATTATTGCTGACAATGATGGGGTGGAGAAAGACCAGTACCCCCAGATAGAGGAGCACCGTGAAGATGGCCGGTTAAAAAACGACCTTAAACAAAAAGACAGGGTGTCGTAATGGGTTTTGAAGAGATGGTAGTAGCGATTATTGGTACAATCGCAGGTGTGGGGCTGTTTGGCTTTATCATCGCGCGGGTAACCAGCCTGATTCAATCCTGGATCAACCGGAAAAAAGGTGGGTACGATGAAGAAACGTTCAACAGGCTGGCAAAAGCCTTTATGCAGCACAAAAAAGAGACGGAACGGCGCCTGCAGAACCTGGAGGCGATCATCTCAGAAGAAGATTCCATTGACAACACCAAGCAGATATCGGAACCTAAAGACACCATTGAGATAGAAGAAGATGAAGCGGCTCCTGAGAAGCAAAAAGGATCAGATGATACAAGCAAGCTTCGCAACATGCTAAAAAACTGACCGTTTTATCCCCGAATTACAATTTCCAGATTTCAGTAAGATTATTTCCTCATCATGAAACTTACCGCACTCGAAATAAAACAGCAGAGTTTTGAAAAATCCTTCCGCGGCTATGAAAAAGCCGAAGTTGATGCCTTCCTGAATCTTGTATCCAATGAGTGGGAACACCTGGTGGGTAAAAACCGCGATCTGGAAAAACGAATTGAAGAACTTGAGGAAAAACTCAAGCATTACGAGCGCGTAGAGGAAGCTCTGCACGAGACCTTACAAACCGCCAAGGAATCGGCTGAAAACAAGCTGACCGGTGCCCGAAAAGAGGCCAAGAACAAGATTGAAAAAGCGGAGATGGAGGCCGAGTCGATTGTACGGGAAGCGATCCAGCAGCGCCAGCAGATTCGTCAAAGCATCCTTCGACTGCTCGACCGTCGCAAAGAGATTGTAGGCGGCATCCGCTCTTATCTTGAACTGGCCCAGGAATCACTTGATCAGTTTGCCAAGGATGAGGCCGACCTTTTTGATATGCCTGAAGACAATGAATTTGACAATCACTTCAAAAAGCAGATTCAAAACAGGAAGCAGAAATATTCCGAAGATTATCCTGAAGAGGACGATGAAGCCCAGACGATGCCGCCCGGCGCAGAGGATGTGGATGATATTATAGACGAGCTGGATTAATGATACAGGCAGGTGTTTATATCACCGACCTACTTCCCCTTTCCTTTTTACCAGCATTTGATATCTTACGGGTCAAGATTTGACCGTACAGATTCAAAAATCCAGATAGAATTCCATGCCGCTAGATTCCGTCGAAGAGTTCCGAGATAAACGTGACCAGGCTCTGCAATATATCCAGGATCAAACCGACCTGCGCCCAAACTACCTGCTTATCCTGGGTACAGGTCTTGGCCACCTGGCCGACGAAATGGATGTAGAACTCAGCATCTCCTACGCTGACATTCCCAATTTTCCCGTATCAACGGTTGAGAGTCATGCTGGCAAACTGCTGTTCGGGACGCTGGCCGGCAAGCAGGTCGTGGCCATGCAGGGACGTTTTCACTACTACGAGGGTTACACCATGCAGGAGATTGTATTCCCCATTCGCGTGTTAAAAGAGAAGGGTGCTGACACGCTGTTGGTCAGCAATGCCTGTGGGGGACTGAATACCAACTATCGGCGCGGCGACATTATGCTGATCAACGACCATATCAACATGCTGGGGGACAATCCGCTGATCGGGCCCAATGACGATGAGCTGGGGCCCCGCTTTCCCGATATGAGTGAACCTTATACCGAACGCTTGCTGGAACTGGCAGAAACTGTAGCTCTGGAAAAAGGAATCAAAATGCACCAGGGCGTGTATCTGGCACTGAGCGGCCCCATGCTTGAAACCAAGGCGGAATACCGGTTCCTGGGGATGATCGGGGCGGATGTGGTTGGCATGAGCACCGTGCCGGAGGTTATTTCGGCCGTACATATGGGCATGGACGTGCTCGGGATTTCCGTAATAACCGATGAGTGTTTCCCCGATGCGCTTGAGCCCGTGGTAATTGAAGATGTGCTGGAAGCTGCGGGCATGGCGGAGCCCAAGCTAAGCCAGGTTTTTATGGGCGTACTTGAAAGGCTGTAGTGTTGTTATTATTTCATTGGATAGTTGTTAATTGTTGTCAGCTGTATTAACGTTTCCCAATAACCGATAACCAATAACTAGCTCGCTGCATCATTCTCTTCCGTTTAACATTCTTAGAAGATTATAACCCACTTTATTAAAATCTATACCAATCTATCTTGGAAAAGCGTTATCTTGTTAAAGTGCTTGATTGTAAGCAAAAGTTTTCGTTTTAATAGAACTATATACCTTAACCAGAATCCATCCTATAGCTTATGTTTACTGGCGGTTTTAATGACGAGATTTGGGATGAGTATAAGTGGGAAGCTCATCTCGACGAGATTGAGAAGAAGAGCAACCAGCTTCGCCGATTCATAGCTCCCGATCCCACAGGTAATATTCCGCGGTGGGTCACCCTGCTACAAGAAAACAGGGACGAGCTCGATGCCGTTGATGCTTTTATCGAAGAGGAGCTACAGATAGAGGAAGCCTATTTCCCAGACGAAGAGGACGAGGAGTGGGACGATGATTACGAAGATGAGCTGGACGACTTTTTTGCAGAAGATGAGTATGAGGATGATTTCTTTTTCGATGAGGAAGAGGAAGATTTTGACTACGGTGAGGAATGGAAAGAGCTAAGTAACGATTTCACGATGTCGGAACACGGCTCTATCGATACACTTGAAATCTACAATACCGCCCGTGGACTTGCAGCTTATATCCTACAGTGGGCAGAAGGAGTGCATACCAAATACCGTTCAGACGAGTACTACGACTTTGTCGGAAATGTGCTGAAGATTGGAGCCAAGCTGGCCGCCGGTTATTCGTTTGGTTTCGAACAAGACTTCCTCGGCGGGAATATCGCCTATACAAAAAAAGGACTCCATTGCACCAACATGTCGCTGGTGTTGTTGCAGGATCACCTCAAACAAGCACCATTTATCAACAAAGAAGAATACCTGCTGCTGCACGAACAACTGTTTGAGCTCCGTAACGATATCGGGATCTACGTTCAGGAACTCCGCGAGCAGTTTTACCTGGGACTGGAATAGAGCAACGAAAACCTTGGGCAGATAGATCGATCTTGGATTTAACGATATTCTATTATTCTATTTCCAGATAGCAATTTCGTTTCTTCCCTGTGAGTCGGCAGCCCCGCGGAACATACCCTGCGTGTTCATATCCATGTAGATATTTCCGTGCCTGTCTACCGCAATTAATCCGGCTTCACCGGGGTTCAAGACTTCTTGTAGCAGGTAGTCCCCAGCCTCACTGAGAGTGGCTTCACGGAATCTCATGTAACTGGATACCGTGTGACCAGAAACAGACCGCATTATTTTTTCGCCCCAGCCAGTCATAGAAATGGCCACCAGGTCGCTGGCATACGTTCCTGCCCCGATGATGGGCACATCCCCCACCCGGCCGTACATCTTGTTGGTCATACCCCCGGTGGAGGTCCCGGCCACAATCTGCCCGTTTTTATCAACTGCCACGCAGCCCACTGTACCAAACTGGTGCCTCCAAACATCAGGCCCAGCCTCTTCCCTCTTTCCATCGGTAGCGTCCAGCTTTATCGATTGATCATCCTCCTGTAGGGCCTGTTGCAGGGCCCTGTACCTGCTTTCAGTATAAAAATACTCTTGGTCGACTCGTTCAACGCCCACTTTCGTGGCAAATTCCTCGGCGCCCTCTGTTGCAAACATCACGTGCTTCGATTTCTCCATCACCAATCGCGCCAGTGAAATCGGGTTTTTCACGGTCCGAACGCCCGTAACTGCTCCCGCCTGCCGGGTATTCCCGATCATTATAGCCGCATCCAGCTCATGCTTTCCCTCATGAGTAAAAACTGAACCCTTCCCGGCATTGAACAGCGGGTTATCCTCCAGGTAATTGATCGTTTTTTCCACCGCATCAACAGAAGAGCCACCATTTGACAAGATCTTTTTGCCGATTGAAAGAGCTTCGTTCAGCGCTGCTCTATATTCCTGAACCACGGAGTCAGGTTGATTTTTGGAGATGGTACCCGCCCCGCCGTGAATAGCAATCGCCCACGCTTTTTGCTTCGATTTACTCTCCCTATCGATATCTGGCTTCCCCTTATAGGTCATAACTGTCAATGCTATGAAAAGCGGTAGAACAAGGCTTATAAGCTTGGAAATCATGGTACCGTTTTCAGTGATAGGATTATTGTTAACAGCATTATAAAAAGGGTGTCAGCAATTTCAAAGCATCACGTTCATGCCGGCACGAAAAAAAATTGTAAGGATTTTGCTTCTCAGCGGTCTATTAATGTTATGAATGATCTAAACAGATACAGTTTTCCGTTTGCTAAATATCCCGCAATCAGGATTGCGCTTCTTTTTGGAGGCGGAATTGTTGTCGGAAGTTATTTTGATACACCACTCTACGTGCTTGTCGGGATTTTTTCTTTTGTAGCCGTCTTGATCTTCAGTCTGGAACTGAAACTCAGCAACAAATTAACACCCGGATTCCACAGAGCCTCTGTAGCAACCTATCTTATCCTAACCTTCCTGGCGGGAGCTGCTTGGCAAACCCTGCAAGAAAGCAACAGTAGACCCAAATCAGCCGATATCCTGCAGGCTTTCACCTGGGAAACGGCTGAATTCAACGGCACGGTGTATAACATAAAGCCTACGAGTACCGGCAAATACCAACTTGATATCGCGGTGGACACTACGGTTCTGGACGACTCAATCCCATGGCGAGAAGCCTATAACCTGCGGGCCGTCCTCGATCCCGAAGAAGACCGCATGCCAGAGGAGCTGGAACTGGGTTCTGGCATACATTTTACTGCGACGGTCTATCCACTGGAAGGACCTCGAAACCCGCACCAGTTTGACTACAAAGCCTATCTGCACTCCCAAAACATCTACACGCAGGTGGGCATTGAATCCATCTATTCGGTTAGAAAAAATAATACGTTGTTCAGCTGGAATAACTTGCGACAGGCAGTACTGGATCAAATAGAAGAAAGTTTTAGTCCCACAACCCAGTCACTGGCCAAAGCCTTGCTGATCGGCTATAAAAATGAGTTAGGCCGCGAGCAGAAGATAGCATTCTCGCGGGTGGGACTCTCCCACATCATGGCCGTTTCAGGTCTGCATGTCGGTTTTATCGTGGCTCCATTCTGGATTTTAATCCCATGGTTCTGGACACTCAGGTATGGCAAACAGATTGGATTATTTCTGCTCGTGCTACTTCTTTTGGGCTATGCGGGCTTAACCGGTTTTTCAGCCTCCGTGTGCCGGGCTTCCCTCACGGTTGGGTTCATCACGTTTGGAAGACTGTTTCACAAAGTTCGAAATTCCCTGAACCTGACGGCCGCGGCCGCCATCATTCTACTGCTTATCAATCCGAATGACCTGTTTAGTCCCGGATTCCAGCTCTCGTTTTCCGCTGTCTATATCATCCTGCTAACCCTGCCGGTTATAGAACGCTGGATTCCCACCTGGATACGATTCCGTTGGTATGGCACTCCCGTGATGGTGGTCATCGTTTCCATTGCAGTACAACTTGGGCTGTTTCCACTTTTGACTTATCACTTTGGGGAATTCTCTCTGATCGGTCCTCTTGCTAATGCGGTAGTCGTGCCGCCACTCGGAATCATCGTCCCCTATGCTCTTTTACTACTCCTAGTAGCCGCGCTATTCCCAACCGTTGGAACCAGCCTAAATTTTCCCAACCAGTGGTTTCTTGAGGGATTAAATCACTTCACACAGTGGGCATCCAGCCTGGAGTGGAGCTGGATTCAGCTACATATCGATTCTCCCCACTTTTTCCTTATCTGGATTACTGCACTGCTGGCTTTTTCCGTTTTGTATATTCCCCGGCTGCGATGGAAGATGCTGGCAGCCCTTTTGCTGCTCTTAACTGTACAATCCGGGAATAGATTTTTTAACAGCTTGCAGCCCGCTGAATTGAAAATCACCGTGTTTGATGTGGGACAGGGCGACGCCGCACTCGTCAGCACACCGAACGACAAGCATTTCCTGGTTGATACCGGCCGCTGGTCGCCGGACTACAACAGTGCCAAATATATCATCCTGCCCCACCTCAGGGCTGAAGGCATCGACAAGCTGGATGCCATTTTCCTCTCCCACCCGCATGCCGACCATATCGGCGGCACCATCGAGTTGCTCCATCAAATTCCCATCGATACAATTTACAATTCAGGATACCCTTACGATTCACAACTCTATCACAAGTATCACCAGTTAGCCACTAACAAATCAGTCCCTGTAAAATCTCTTTCGGCCGGAGATGAGGTTACGATGGACCCGGCAGTACAACTCTTGGTGTATGGCCCATCCACTCAAAAAGGGAGTGATCCCAATGAACATTCATTGGTGCTGGAGCTTACCTACGGGCAAACAGAGTTTCTTTTTGTTGGAGATGCCGGAAAATCCCAGGAACGACGACTCTTGAACCAATTCGGCGATATGATCGACACGGATTTCCTGAAAGTAGGACACCACGGCAGTAAAACAAGCTCTTCTTCCTTGTTTATGAAAACTGCTACCCCAGAAGTGTCCGTCGTATCCCTGGGCAGATCGAACCGGTTTGACCATCCTCATCTCCAGGCGGTTCGGCGTATCAAGCGCAATAGCCGCCAAACAGCATTTACCAGCCTCCAGAAAGCACTTATCTTTGCCTCCGATGGAACAAACATACGCCGGGTAGAGTGGTAAAATTGGTAGATTCGCCCTGATACCTTAACTTTGCCCTATCCTCATCAACAACAAACCCCCAAATGCCAAAGAATATACATTCCTGGTTAAGTGATCGTGGTCAGCTTGTGCTGTTGACCGGTGGCGTATTGGCGTTGCTCTTCCTGATGTACCAGCTGGAACACCTGATTAATCCACTGGGATACGGGCTGATCATCGGCATTGTGCTCTATCCAATTCGGCAGCAACCGGTGGCGCGCGCACTGCTTTACGCAACAGCTTTTGCTGCAGGACTATGGCTGATTTACGATTCGGGACACCTGCTCGTTCCGTTTATCGTCGCTTATATCCTCGCGTTCATTATCAATCCACTGGTCGAAAAGCTGGAAAAACGCCGGATACCGCGTGGACTTATAGCCGGTCTATTTACGGTGGGCTGCCTGGGGCTTTTGACCTCGCTGCTGGTAATCACCATACCCACGGTGATGGATCAACTTTCCAAACTGGGTACGCTTCTGAACGAGGCTTCAACAAATACAGAGGCCTGGGTTGAGTCGACGGGTCTACTGGCTCTTTTTGATCGTATCGGCTTCGAAAGCGCCACCTTCAAAACGCAACTAGTTGACCAGATCAACTCAATCATTGTAGGCTTTTACCAAGACCTGACCGACCTCTCATCAGGATACCTGACCGGCGTGGGGAGCGCCGTTGCAGTACTCTTTTTTGTGATATTGACTCCCTTCCTTTGCTTCTTTATGATCCGAGACTACCAGAAAATCGGCATATTCGTACGTTCACTTATCACCCCGGCCAATGTCTCCACGGATTACACCACTGAAATCAGCCGCATCGTGGGAGCGTATTTGCGCGGGCAGTTTATCGTGGTTTTGATTAGCAGCATCAACCTGAGTCTCGGCTTCTACCTGCTGGATGTCCCCTATGCTCTTGTTCTCGGTATCTTTTCAGGGTTAACAAATTTCATCCCTACATTTGGACTTTGGGTTAGTGTTTCGGTCTGCACGCTGGTGGGTGCTACTTTCGGTGATCCGTGGTTCCAACATCTTCCGGCCATCTACATTGTATTTGGAGTTGAACAGGTCCTGGAGTCAGGCTTTATCGTACCGCGCGTTGTTGGACACCATGTCGGGCTGCATCCGCTTTTGGTGATGGTATCGCTCCTGTTTTTTGGATTTATGCTTGGCGTAGTGGGTTTGTTGATCGCTGTTCCGACTGCAGCGCTTATTTCTGTTTTTTACCAGCAATACCGCGAAACCAAGAAAATTTCCTTTTTGAGCGGAAGTGAGCTCGACTCCTTTATTCAGCAATTCGACCGGGAAACAAAGAAGGAAGAACAGAAGAAGAAAAAGGAAATGGAAAAAGAATTGGAATCCACCCCCTGAAACTGTTTTATTATTAGGTTTAGAAGATTTTAGAAGAACTGATAATTGTAAATATTTATGTCTGATAAGGAACGCCCGAGTTTTGAAGATGCTTTAAGAAGGTTGAAAGAGATTGTCTCGGAGCTTGAAGATGAATCTGTATCACTGGAAGACTCGATTAAGCTGTATGAAGAGGGGATTGAGCTTTCCAAAATATGTACCGAGACGCTCGAGGAAGCTGAGCTTCGCATTAAAAAAGTGCATGAGCAGCACAACGGAACCAAAGAAAATGACTAATTATGGATTATGATAAAATTGAACCGGGTCCTCTGCTGGCCAGGGTAAATACCCCGGATGATCTCAAAAAGCTAAAACCGGAGCAACTCGTCGACCTCTGCGACGAGCTGCGTGATTTTATCATAGATTCGGTATCCACGCACGGGGGACATTTTGGAGCTAGTCTTGGTGTTGTCGAGCTCACCGTTGCCATGCACTATGTTTTTAATACTCCTGAAGACCGTATCATCTGGGATGTGGGTCACCAGGCGTATGGACACAAAATTTTAACGGGTCGAAGAGAAAACTTCCACACCAACCGCAAGTACGGTGGCCTCTCCGGGTTCCCCAAGCGTAGTGAAAGTGAATATGATGATTTTGGCGTCGGCCACTCCAGTACCTCCATCTCTGCAGCACTCGGTATGGCCGTGGCACGTGATATCAGCGATAAAGAGAACAATGTAGTTGCCCTGATCGGAGACGGGGCCATGACGGCTGGCCTGGCGTTCGAGGCGATGAATAATGCCGGGGCACTAAACAGAGATATGATCGTCATCCTGAATGACAACAATATGTCGATCGACCCGAATGTTGGGGCACTCAAAGAGTACTTGACCGACATCACCACCAGCAAGACATTCAACAAGATTCGTGATGAAATTTACGACCTGCTGGGTCACTTTAAAAAGGCCGGAGAGCAGATGCGGAAAGCGGCATCCAAACTGGAGAAAGCAGTAACGGCAGCAATAACGCCGGGTGCTCTTTTCCAAGCCCTGGGTTTCAAGTACTACGGGCCGGTGGATGGCCACAATGTTGATTCGCTGCGCCGCCACCTCGAAGACCTGAAGGATATCCCCGGCCCAAAACTGCTCCACGCCGTTACGGTCAAGGGCAAAGGATTTGCCCCGGCGGAACGCGAGCAAACCAAATGGCACGCGCAGAGCAGCCCCTTTGACAAGATTACCGGAAAGTCTCTTGCTCCCGAAAAGACAGGTCCAACAATTCCCAAGTACCAGCATATTTTTGGAGAAGCGGTGGTAGAGCTTGCCGAAAAAGATGACCGCATTGTCGGCATTACCCCCGCCATGCCCAGCGGCTCCAGTTTATGGCCGCTCATGGATGCTTTTCCCGACCGCGCTTTTGATGTGGGCATTGCCGAACAGCACTCAATAACATTTGCAGCAGGACTGGCAACAGAAGGCAAAAAACCGTTTGCAGCCATCTACTCAACCTTCCTGCAACGTGCCTATGACCAGGTGATCCACGATGTGGCGATACAGAAACTGCCCGTTATTTTTTGCATTGACCGTGCGGGACTTGTTGGAGCTGACGGACCAACGCACCATGGCCTCTACGACATCTCGTACCTGCGGGCGGTGCCTAACATGATTGTCTCCTCTCCACTCAACGAGGAAGAACTGCGCAACATGATGTATACGGCCTCAAAACATGAGGACAATGCCTGGGCCATTCGCTACCCGCGTGGTAAGGCCACCGGCATGGATTATCCCAAAGGATTCCGGGCAATGGAGATCGGTAAAGGTCAGTGCCTGCGCGAAGGAGAAGATATCGCATTCCTGAGTTTCGGTCCCATGGGCAATTATGTTGCTGAAGTAGCTGACAAGCTTGAGGCTGAAGGAATCCGGATCGGGCATTACGATATGCGTTTCGCCAAGCCGCTGGACACCGAACTTCTTGATGAAATCTGCCATTCCTACGAGCATATCATCACCATTGAGGATGGCACAAAGCAGGGCGGTTTTGGTGGTGCCGTCACAGAATATCTCGCTGATAAAACATACAGCATCCCTGTCACCATTATGGGCGTTCCTGACCGCATCGTTGAACACGGCACCCAAAAAGAGCTCCATCATGAAGTGGGTTTAGATCCGGAAGGGATTGAGCAAAAAATCAGGGAAGTGCTCGCTTCAAAAGTGGCCAAGGCGTAGTACAGTTATCAGTTATCAGTTATCAGTTATCAGTTATCAGTTATCAGTTATCAGTTATCAGTTATCAGTTATCAGAGACTGCTTAGTTTACAGGACAGTGTCAAGGAATAACTACAAAGTACTGCGTATTTGACCCTGCTTTTAAATAAAGACGCTACCAATACGCAATACGAAGTACGTAATATTACAATAGAACTCCATCATCTGGTAGCAATTCCTAAATCCTGATTCTCATTTGAGCACTGATCACTGACACACTGCTCACTGAAAAACAGCCTTTTTCTTTAGAGCCTCCCGAAGTCTTTCCTGGTATTCTTTGTCTGATATTTCAATGCATCCAAACTGCGCCAGGTGCTCATTCCAGAATTGTGTATCCCAGAGTTCAAAACCTCCATTTACTAACGCCTTGTGGCAATAATAGAGCGCCACTTTTGACGCCTCTTTGGCCCGCTCGAACATTGATTCCCCAAAAAACGCAGCTCCCAGCGATACCCCGTATTGCCCACCGACAAGATTTCCATCATAATCGTACACATCCACCGAATGGGCATAATCCAACTCATTCAACCGGCAATAGGATTCAATAATCTCATCAGAAATCCAGGTCGAATTCCGGTCAGCACATCCCTCCATCACATCACGAAAAGCAGAATCTATTTTCACCACGTAATGATCATTCCGGATGATGCGCCTTACATTTGATGAGACGCTAAACTTATCTAATGGAATTATCCCCCGGCGACTTGCCGTATACCATTTGGCCTCGGGAGCGTGACGTGAATCGGCCATGGGAAATACGCCCCGGGCATAGCCGGATAACAGAACTTCAGGTTCAATCATAAATGCTCATATAATGAGTTGACACCTACTGCGCAAAACAGCAGAAAAATTCACATTATTCCAATTTATCCTTATAGTAAGATCGACAAGTACATTAAATTAGTGATTTATGAGGATAACTGGGGATTTGTTACTCGACAATCAACCATTCATAGTATAAAAGTAAAAGAGGTGGACCGTGAACGGAATCTGGTTGGCTACTTCGGCTTTAGTCATCTTTATTTTGGGATATCGATTCTATTCAAAATTCATAGCGGAAAAGATCTACCAACTCGACCCAAATTTTGAAACTCCCGCTCACGAGAAACATGACGGAGTTGACTTCGTGCCCACTAACAAATGGGTGGTACTGGGCCATCACTTTACATCTGTTGCCGGAGCGGCACCTATCGTGGGACCGGCAATTGCTATCTACTGGGGATGGTTACCCGCTATTCTGTGGGTAGCGTTGGGTACCGTATTCGCCGCTGGAGTGCACGACTTCGGCACACTCGTACTTTCTGTGCGTCACAAAGGGCATTCGATAGGAACCCTTGCCGGTGAACTGGTGGGTGAACGCGTGCGCATCCTGTTTCTGTTTATCATCCTCATTTTGGTCCTGATGGTAAATGCCGTCTTTGCATGGGTTATTTCCAACCTCTTCATCTCCTTCCCCGCTAGTGTTATTTCGATTTTTGTTCAAATACCACTCGCTGTCTGGATCGGATATTATACTTATCAAAAGGAGCGGAATATGCTGATTCCCTCCATCATTGTGCTGGCCGTAATGTATTTTTCAGCAATAATCGCGACCTATGCCCCTGCACTCCAGATCGACTTGGTGCGTTATTTCGGCGGACAGGATGCCACCGTTCTATTTGGCTTGAATGGAGTATCGATGTCTTTTCTGGTCTGGATTGTGGTCCTGATGATCTATGTCTATATCGCCTCCGTCCTGCCGGTGTGGAAGCTGTTGCAACCGCGGGATTTCATAAATGCCGAACAGCTCATTTTAGGGCTGGCCATCCTCTACCTTGGACTGCTTTTCGTTTCACCTGAAGTGACAGCGCCCCTGTCCAACCAAGCGGTGGATGACGTCAGCTGGTTTCCATTGCTATTCATTACAATTGCCTGTGGGGCTGTATCTGGATTTCATGGGCTGGTTTCTTCGGGTACTACCTCCAAGCAGCTCGATAAGGACACCGACGCCCGGTTCGTAGGCTACCTCGGGGCTGTGGGAGAAGGTGCTCTCGCAGTGATCACTATCGTAGCCATAGCTACCTTTTTTGCAAGCGGACAGGAATTCCAGGCTACCTACTCCTCCTTTTCAGCAGCCGGTGCCAATGGCCTGAACGCCTTTATCCAGGGCGCCGGCGAACTGGCCACTGGTCTCCTTATTCCCGCTGAAGCGGCCCGCACAATTATTGCCGTTATCGTGATCAGCTTTGCTGCTACCACGCTTGATACCTCAGTGCGCCTGATGCGGTATATCATTTCCGAGCTTGGAGAAATTTATAGTGTACAGCCCTTAACCCGCATTCACGTAGCAACATCTATTGCCGTCTTATCGAGTGCAGCACTTGTCCTCCTTCCGGAAGGTCCCCGCGGCCTGGGTTCCGGTGGATACCTTCTATGGCCACTTTTTGGCACCTCCAACCAGCTGCTTGCGGGCATCAGTTTTCTGCTGATCTCAATTTGGCTGCGAAAGAAAGGACGATCGGTCATCTACACTGTAGTGCCGATGGTCTTCCTGCTGTTTATGACGCTTTGGGCAATGGTTCAGCAGGTCGTTTTTGATTGGTCGGGACTTGGTGAAACCGAGGGTAATCTCCTGCTATTTACACTGGGAGCAATCATCCTGGGCTTCACGATCTGGATTTTACTGGAGTCAATTAGCCTGTTTTGGAAGAAAGAGGGAGAAGCAGTTAAAATATAGCAGACTTTCAAACAATCAGAATTTCCTATTACCTCTCTTCTTCATGATACGCCAGCTTGAAGTAGAGTAGTCGAGTAGCCAAGGGGAATTTCACCCCAAGGCCCTCACAGAACCGTACGTGACAGTCTCCCGTCATACGGCTCTTGTTGTTCTATCGCTATAGCGATTGGGCTCATAATCATCAATCTTCCCAA
>NZ_JAMQKA010000043.1:0-50628 GCF_031569985.1 Aliifodinibius sp. S!AR15-10
GGTTCGTTTTTTCCTCATCGAAAAAATGAACACCCCTTTTAACCGGTTATGATTTTTTATCTTTAAGAATCATAATGTTTATCACAACCGTATCAAATGCAAGGTATTTTGGGAAATAGCGGAAAAATCTTGCATTTGAATCGCTAATTTAGTCTCCCAAGGTATTGGTAAATAATGACTTAGCACTCGCCTGAGGAAGCCCTAATTAACGGGTTTGAGTCTTATCCCTTTGTAGTATTCATTTTTTTAGTGATAAAAAAACGAATCAAAAAAATCACCGACTGGGATTTATTCGCCTGGCTGCACTTCGCTTCGGCTAAAAGAAATCTAGATTTTCACGTTTCAAGACTCTTCCCAGAGGATGAGGTTTTCATCAATCCTGCTTTCAAAATAACTCTGAAGCAAGATTTCTTTCTTAACGCCTGTGCTACGTTTGCCCGGGACGGCTCATAAATCGCTAGGCCGGATAAGGTAAAATTAGGAATGAAAATTTAAGAATGGTGAATTGTTTCTTCATGCTTCGATTTCGGGCACTTTCTTCAACAAAAATTTTAAAGGGTGGATGGGTAAATTAGAAATGAGAAATGTAAAGCTCCATATGGGAGATGAGAACCATCAACAACTCAACAATTCCACGCTTCAACGTCTCAACTTTCAATTCAACTTCTCTCCTGCTTATAGATAACCTATTGCTTTTGACCATCTGTCATCCTCTCATAACCACTTGCAGGGATTCTCTGGACTCGGAGTAGCATTTATTGTCTAATCATATAGACGAGCAAAAAAAGAATAACTCCCTAACTTTCAAACTTTTGACTTTAGACTTTCCTACTTTCGACTACTCCTCAGTGCCCATTGGTATCGAGATGAATCATCTGCAGTATTGTCCTGCCAATAATCTTGAGATCCATGGAGAGGGAGTTTTTCTGGACATAGATCAGGTCATAATCGAGGCGCTTGCGCATATGTTCTTCATCAAGTGTTCCCCCACGGTATCCCTTAGCCTGGGCAAACCCGGAGATTCCGGGCTTCACGGAGTACCGGTAGAAAAAGTCTTCAAAGGTGGAGTTCCAGTAGGCGCATTCCTGGACGGGATAGGGTCGTGGTCCGACCAAGCTCATATCTCCTTTCAGTACATTAAAAAGCTGGGGAAGCTCATCTAAATTCAGCTTGCGCAAGAGGCTACCGAACCAAAATATACGGGCATCTCCTTTTTGTGTAATGTCAGGTTTCCCATTCCGCTCTCTTCTCTGAAGTACATGCATTGTACGGAATTTGAAACAGGTAAAGGGATTGCCATTCAATCCTGTTCGCTGTTGTTTAAAGATGACAGGACCGGGTGAGGATAATTTAATTGCGAGAGCTATAAACGGATAAACCAGCGCCATTATCAGGACACCAATGCCTGAGAGTATAACGTCTAGTATACGTTTACTGCGATATTGCTTCTTAGAAAGAACGTGAAATTGTGGAGGAGTAACATTCTCGGTGATAGATTGAGCATTATTATCAAGTTCGGTATGAACCATAATGCTTTCTCTCACAGTTGTAGTCTCCTCTCCATTATCAAGGGATAATGCTCGGGAATTGCCTCTCATAATGTTATTTATTTATCGGTTAGTATCTGTAGAAGCCAAATACGGATATTTTATTAAGTTGAGGTTCCAATAATCTCCAATAGAAAATAGAAATTCAATGATAGGAAAATGTTTCATAGTTTCAAAGTTAAAGGTTTCTTAATGTTGGGTGACACTATGCATACACTTATCACAGGGGGATACCCCCAAAAGGATATTTAATTTTCTCTTAATTGTAATACACGGTGGGAATGCTAATAACTATTGGAGCTGTAATCAGAGATAATATATTTTATCATATAATCAAGCCGGGAGCGCTGCACGCAGTAACTAGTAAAAAAAGCTGGTTTCTTACTCCTCTCTTTTAGGCTAACTTGCCATTGCAATCACTGTACCAATCTTTAATTCCCTCTTTTAAGTTGTACTGGAGTTGAAAATCTGACTCAGAGAGTTTTTTCCCTGAAATATTTGTAGATATCATTACCTTCCTGACACGGTCTGGATGAATTCCATTAAATTCTTTTCCTATCAGCTTACCCAGGATCATTATGCAATAAGCTGCGAAGATCAGAAGAGGTCCAGGAATGAGTAGCAAAGGTTTTCTGGCATCTGTCTGATCCGCCAGTGTAAGACAAATTTTCTCTATTGCGGGTGCTTCTTCATAGACCAAATTATAAAGATGTTGTCCCTGTCTTTTTTTACTGAAATGGTAACATGCCCTGGCTACATCTTTGACATATACACAAGCTTTTTTGGTATCTTTTCGTCCCGGATATGCGAAAAAGCCTTTTTTCTGTGATTCATATAGACGGGTAAAATTGGCCTGCTCCCCTTCTCCATAAATAATACCCGGCCGAAGAATACTGAGCATCCGGTTTTCAGGTTCTTTTAGCTGCCATCCTTTGTGTATATACTCGGCAACCAGTTTGGAACTGCCATATGGATCTTTTGGCTGCGGAATGGATTCTTCGGTCTTAAGATCTTCTGAGGCGCCATAAGGTGAAACAGAACTTGTGAATACCATTCTTCTACAGCCCAACTCTTCTGCTAACTGGCATACATTTTCTGCTCCCTTTATATTGGTTCTGAAATAATCAATTTCTGGGAACCCAGGAATACGGCAAATAGCCGCCAGGTTATAAATGACGGTATCCTCATCACAACCCAACTCCTGAAGTGGAGGCGGATCAATGGGTTTGCGAATATCACACTGTATAAATTTAACATCAGTAGTTACTTCTTGAAATTCTTCAGTGGGAGGTACCAAATCTAGAATAATTACCTTTTCATAGGCATTTTCATTTGATAAATGATTTATTAGATGGGTTCCTACAAAGCCGGATCCACCGGTGACAATAGCTTTCATAAAATATCAAACCGTTTTGAAGTACTTTTAAAATAGCTAATCATCTTTTTTCTTGAATCAACTGCAGGATTTACTAAAAAAACATGATTAGTTTTTTTGGCTATTGGGAGATCATCTATATGATCAGTAAATAAATATTTAAATTTAGTAAAACCATAGTTTGCTTCAATTCTCTTGAGTTTCTCTAATCCATTACACTCTTTATTTTTTTTCATCTCTCCATAAGTACTGCAAACAATTTTTGATATTCCAAATTTCTTAGCCAATGGCTTAGCATAAAAACAATAGGCTGCTGTTGCCAAGATGATAATATATTCCCCTTTCAACTCTTCTAATCTTTTTACTACAGACTTTCTCCTGAAAAAAAAGAGAATACTCGTCAAATATTTTTCATATAAATCATTTCTATCTTTAAAGTATAACTCTAACACTTTGCGTTTAGTAGCAACCCTATTACTATTCTTGATTAATCTTTTTCTAAGAATTAAAAATAACTGATGTACTGTCCTAATTCTCCGATTCAAAATCAGAAAAATAAACCATGTAAATAAAAAAACTTTATAAGAGTTATTGATCAATAGGGTCCCATCAAGATCAAATACAGCTACTTCTTTTTTTTGAAATCTATCGACCATGGAAATATTATGTTTTCATTAAATAAATTATAGTCTGGTTTTATCTTGGGTGAATTAGAAGTAACAGTTATACAAAATATCTTTATATCTGGATTTTCATATTTTTCATTCAAAAAAAAGATAGATCTTATCAAAGTATTTCCAGTATCAACGGCATCATCAACAAGCAATATTTTAATTCCAGCCCCTTTTTTCTCAGGCAATTCCATACTAGAATTAAAGATTTTATCTTTAACCAAGTAAAATTTGTTTTCTATTAACCTCAAAGGAGTAAGCATGAAAGTTGGTAGTTTGGATAACCCATTCCTGAGAAAATTCTCTTTAAAAGAAGTAGTGCTACGCCTAAAATCTATCGACTCATATTTTATTTCTTTATTCAAATCTTTCTGCTTAAAAGATTTGAATAATTTTCTCCCTATGATATCTCCAGCATTTTTGATACCGATAACCTTATTAGGCATCCAATTCTCATTGATTATTTCACCGGACTCCAAAAAATCATTAACAAACTGATTAAGCTTTTTATCACTTAAAGTTCTCACTAAATTCTACTATTAAATTAATCTTCTTACCTACGATACATTGCACGTAATTATTTAATGTAAATCTTAGAAATAGATACAGGACAATGAAAGAAGCTATTATATAAAGCCCTAAGGCATTTTGAATAAGATTTACTACTGGGAAAAAAAACAAAACGACTAAAAAATAATTGAAGATTGGAAATAACCAAACCTCTCCATTTGTTAAAAATCTTCTTATCCCATTAATAATCACCCCGAAAGTCGCTAGTATCCAAAAAATAAAAAAGCCAAAATCAACGAATAAAGGACCTAAAAAGGTAGTATAGACTCCACTCCTTGGCTGAATATTACTAGGATCTAAAACTATGGATTGCCTAGTTATAAACCCAACAAATTTTCCTCCTAAATAGAAAGTATAAAGTCCCATAGTATGGCTATACTCCTGAAACTGATCATATAAATAAGCCCATTCAAAAAAGCCATGAGAATAATATTGAGTAAAATTAGTGTATGCAAAAGTCAATGTCGACCATAAACCTGTTTCTTTTAATATTTGATTAACAGTATCACTTGGCTTAATAGTGTAGGCATAAACTGAATGATTCGCAGTATAATAAGTTGAAAACCCATAGGAACTAATCCTTTCAATAAAAATATATAATGACAACAAAAATGCAGCAAAACCTACTAATAAAAACAATAATAACTTCATCTTTTTCTTATCAAAATCTCTGAAAGAAATTAAATAAGTTGCATATAGTGCTGTACTTACCACCATCACACCTCTATTGCCAGTTAGCAAGACATCTACAGATGGGTAGACAAAAACCAATATTGAAAACAACCAAATCCAAAAACTTTTTATTTTAAACAATCGAACTAAAGGATATAAAAACAAACCAGCTGGGTAAATAAAAGCTGAAATAACAGAAAAAAGGGAGGAATCTGTAGATTGGATAAGTTGTTTCCTTTCAAAGGAAGACATAAACAAATCTAATCCCCTAACATAAAACCTATCAAGAAGTCTAAATATAATCCCGATACAAACAATTATTAAAGCTGTTTTTAAATACTTTTCAACTTTTTGGGAATCAAAAATTAATGTTATTGACTTTCTATATGTTAGCTTAAACCTAAAGCTAAAGGCCAAAAAGATAGAAAAAATAATATTAGCAAATATATAAAAAAGAATTGCACCAATTGATGGGGGATAATACACTTTAGTCGGGGAGATCAGAAATATAACGATAAAAAATAGATTTCCTAATAATAAAGTGCTTACAGGAGATAGAAATCTAATTTTATGATGGACTATCGACATTCTTTTTTATAACCTTATTAATACCTGATACGATCTTACTTATATTTTCTTTTTGTAATACAGACGGATTATTTAACGGCTCTGTTATCCAGCCCTCCAAACTCCGATTTATCAATTCTTGAAATAATATTTCAGGGGATGCTTGTTTACTCTCTATCTCAGATAATTTTTCCAAATAATTAGATAATTCATCAAAATTATTTAGCTTAACAACAAGATTTTCTCTACTTAAGAAAGTATCACCTAGAGCTATTACAGGTTTCCGATTAAACACTCTTTCTAAGACTACTGTCCCTGTTACGGATATCACACAATCACTCAGTTTATCAATTTTTCTCATCCCAACTGAGGGATCGAGTAAACTAATATTCTCTCTTGACTGAATTCCTTCAAGTGTATTCATATTTAAATCTTCCCTACACTTAGGATTAAGTTTTACCACTAATTGCCAATTTTCAGGAAGAGCATTAGAAATTTTTTTTATTGTATTGCCTTGATCACGATACTCAACTCCCCAGACATCTAAATTAAATTCTGGCTGCATTTGCATGGGATACAGTAAAACTTTCGTCCCTTTACTCTTTAGATTCTGAACCTTACCTAAAGGTACGGCTGTCTTTTTAAATCTAGTATATTTCACCTTTGTAGCAAACTTTCTGTACATGAATACTAAAGGAGAAACCGTAGAAAACTTTTCGCCCCGAATATATTCAATTAAAAGTTTTATACGATATTTTAATTGAATCCATATCTTTACAAAAAGTTTGTCACTATTTTTATCCATATAATCAGGAACTATATTCCTGTTATTTACAGCTCCTAAAAAATTCTTGATGAAATCTTGTTCAACCTTCTCATTTGGGCTTATTTCTATTGGGCAATATTTATCGTATAGATGGAAAGAAAAGCGTTGGTTTGGATATCTTGAGGTCTCAATATCGTAGTAAGGTATTTCCATCTTTCTTGCCAATAAACAAATGAAATGTGTATGAAAGTTGCCCAATTCACCAAAGACAATATCGGGTCTTTCCTCACTCAAAATAGTTCGGATTTTATCAAAATAATAAGGATAGTGATTAGCATTTTTGCTGAAGTAATTGAGCATCCTATCTGATTTTTTTACTCTCTCAATAATATCCGAATCTACTTCTATCTGCTTAGCTCTCCTAATATCCTTTTTTTGAGGATAATCAATACAATATACTTTGCTAAAATTTTCAGGTTTAAAAAGGTGATTTTGTACTATCCATATTATTTCATGTCCTTCCTCTAATAAAGCAGCTGATATCTCATCATATAAGAAAGATTTAGTTCTTACTTCTGAAAATAAAATTTTTGCCATTTGGTCTTATAAGATATTTCAAAATTCCAATTGTAATAAATGATAAAAATAAACTTAACGCTACTCCAAACATTCCCAAATAAATAGGGAACACAAATCCTGATATGAGAAAGAAAACGGTACCGATGAAAGACGTCATGCCAATTTTGAAGTCATGGCCTGGCACATATAAATCGTAATGAAAAAGACTACTTATTGAGAGGAGCCCAAATGAAATTAATAACAGATAAAATACATAGAGAAAATGAACATACGATGATTTATCTATGAATATTATAATCGGATAAATCAAAATTCCATACGCAATAATTAGAGCAATAGATAAAAAAAGTAATCGGAATTTAAACTTTTTCCTAATTCGAGTAAACCTTTTCAGATTAGAATAGTAAGTACTAATTAATCTAGGATAATATATAGATGTTACTCCAGCATCAATCATCGAATTAAGAGAGGCTGCCACTCCTACATAAAATGAATAGATACCAGTTGCTTCCACTCCAACAAAATAAGTCACCATATACTTATCAATTGTAAGGATAAGTCTGTGACTTACAGTATTAACAAATAGATAAAAAGCTTTTTTAATCCGGTTGTAATACTGCATGGGTGTTAATAGCTTGATACTAACTCCATCAGTAATCTTATTAATGATCGGAATACCAACCGCACAAGAAACTAATGCAAATACCAACCAATAATTGAATATTGTCTCTAACGAATAACTTTTGCCAAAAATTATATAAATTCCAATTAATACAAACATCCATAAACCACTTCTAACCAACATCAACACAGATGCTCGAATCTGTTGATCCATGTATATTAAAAGACGATAAATTTCGTTGCCCCATATTTCAAATATGACGATAAATAATAGTATGATCAGATAATCATCTAATACAGTTGGAAAAAACAATACCAGAAGGTAAATAAATGCTGCAATGAAAGTAGAAATGAATAAAAACCCAAAGTGATCGCTTATAACGATCCCAATCCTTTTTTTGTTATTAGTTTTAGATATAATGCGCCCTGTATATGTGTAATATTCAAAGCCTAAAATAAACCTTACCAATAGTATAGTAGAATAGGCCAAACTATATAATCCCAAGACTCTCTCTTCATAAACTTTGGCTAAAAAAATCAAGAAAAAAAACTTTGCGGCAAGTGTTGTGCCTCTGATAAGAAAGTTAATTCCTCCCTTCATAACCACTCAAAATATTTACCTAAGAGAGGATCCCCTTTATTAATTTTTTGTTTTGCTTTTTTGCCTAAAATCTGATCAAAATACTTGGGATGAATACCATGCCCGGGTCGTACACTTCGCATATTTTGTTCAGTCACCTTTTCACCTGGTTTAATATCTTTTACAGCAAACAACGAACGCCTTCGAAGTTTATCTTTTTCGCTGACCTCATAGCTCACTTTTCCCAGTGCTTTCTCTACATTTCTCACATCTCTAACCATTTGTTTAAACTCATCCGGCTCCATGGAAAATCCAGCATCGGGTCCGCCCAGTGAACGGTCTAAAATAAAATGCTTTTCAATAACTTTTGCTCCCAAACTAACAGCAACAACCGGTACTGTGCTTCCCATCGTATGATCTGATACACCAACATGCACACCAAACCGTTCCTTCATATCGGGAATAGTCCGCAAATTCGCATCTTCAATAGTGGCCGGATAATCAGATGTACACTTAAGAAGTGTGATATCATCATTGCCTACTTCCCGACAAGTATTTACAGCCAACTCAATATCTTCAACTTCTGCCAATCCTGTAGATATAATCATCGGTTTGCCTTTGGATGCGGCATATTTTATGAGTGGAGTATCTGTAATCTCCATAGAGGCAATTTTATACTTTGGTACATCCAAAGATTCCAAGAAATCAATTCCCTCTTTATCGAATGGTGAGCTAAAGAATTCCAGCCCTACCTCTTGAGCCACTTCCTGCAGTTTTAGTTGCCATTCATAGGGCATTGATGCTTCTTGGTATAGTTCATATGGGCGGTATCCCTCCCACAATCCTGACTCCATGGGTTTGAAGTATTCATTTTCTACATCTATCGATAAAGAATCGGCAGTATATGTTTGAACTTTAACGGCGTCTGCACCAGCATCTGCCATTGCTCTAATAGTTTTTACAGCAATATCAAAGTCGTTGTTATGATTGGCTGATAGTTCGGCAATAATAAAAGTTTTGCTACCCATTATTGATTAAAGTTAGTAGATATTTCTGTTTAAAAGACATAAAGCGAGAATATGTCTTCCATTAATTCATCTCTCTTGATAGTAATGTACTGATTATTCCTTTTTGAGAGTATGTATGGTTGCCCTTTGATGAAGGGAGGTTTATACATAAGACTGTAAGCGCCAACATTACTAAACTCAATAAAGTCCCCCACTGCAATTTCTCCACTGACATCATATGCCAATATATCATCCTCAATACATGTGTAGCCGGTTATGTCAGCACTATTCACGAAATACTTTTTGCCTTTATGCATAGGTATTAGTCTGTAAGGTGGCAAAATTCTGGATCTACCCATGGGCTTAGTATTATGGATGCTTCCATGGACCATAACAATATCATTACCACGTATATTCTTTACATTGTTTACCTTACAATAAAACTTGACCGTATCTGCCACTACCATTGTTCCCGGCTCTAAGATGAGTTTAACTTTTTGGTCAGGAAAGCTTTGAACCATTTCATTACAGATGGATTCTGCATATTCTTTGAAATCAGGTACCTTACATGAAAATTGAGCTTTCATCTCTTCGGACATGTTACCAAAATATCCTCCACCTATATCTATATATTTACAGGGGTGTTTGTCAAAAACTTTTTTAGCCACCGTAATAATTTTCCTCGTTCTTTCTGTATAGCTTTTTAAACTTCTGGTAGAGGTTGAAAAATGGCAATGGATGCCAATAGGTTTACAGCCTTTCAATTGAAAAAGTCTTTTATATACTCTTTCAATATTATCGTCTTCAGCGTTAATTCCGAATCTCGATGTTTCTTCTCCCTTTAATGCAAAATTGCACCTGACAGCACACCGAACAGTTTTTTCTGGATGGTTAATTAGAAATTCTTCAAGACAGTCAATTTCATCCTCGTTGTCAAAATGTACAATTGAATTATTCTCAAATGCTCGGAAGAGTATCTCCTTTTTTTTGATGGGCCCATTGAAAATAATTTCATTAGGAGAATAACCTACTTTCAGTGCAAGCTCATATTCCATTTTAGAGACAACCTCAGCCAGTACGCCCTTATCTTTTGCAATTTGACAGATTCGTGGCATATAGTTCGTTTTGAAAGAGTAAGCTAGACCAATATTCGAATAAATATCTTCAAAGGCTGTCTTAACTTCATTTAAGTTTGAGATATATTTATCTTCATCAAATACATAGAAAGCGTCTCCATATTCTTTTTCTAATAATTCAATTGTTTGGCGGTCCATTTCCATAAATATTCGTTTTTTTTTAACTATGGCGCTCTGATAACGCTTTCAGGTGTGATTCTACTTTTTGAACATCAGGCGTATCTAACCTGATTTTGTTACCGGATTTCAATTTTAGATCTTCAATTCGTTTTTCATCATTATTCCAAAGATGTAAGTTGAATTTTGAGTTTAGCAGGTCTATAACAGATTCAGTATCACTAACAAAATCTTCATATTTTAACGTCAAGTACCTCTCATCAGGAAGAGTGGAAAGTGCATCAGAAATATCTTTTTTAATATAAAATACTTGTTCTGTACACTGAATTAACGGATCCTCTATTTCCATAATTTGCTTATAGTTTCTAGGGCGTATACCAAACCATGAACTATAGTCCCCATTATATTTTTTTCTAGACTCATAAGTAGACTGAACTACGTACAAATCTTCACGTACAATATTCAGAAAAATTGCGGGAGGAAACATTTTGCTAAGGTTAACTATATTAGGAATTACCTCAAGCAAGTTTTTAAAAAGAAGAGGCTCCTCATTAACAGACTGCCATGCTGCAAGATGTTTTTTCAATTGCTTTTCATGACTTGGCGGCATATCCCATGCTTTTGCGAGAGTAGCCGACTCGGGAAACCAGTGTCTCCAGAAATAACTAAATTCGTGAGGACCCTTGACTCCCTGTGTGGCTCCAAATTTCGAGTTGAAACCAATAGATTCGTTATTTAATTCTAGTGACTTGCTTATTATCGCTCCTAAGTATGGTGCACGCCAAAACCTAGCAATTAAATTTGAAGGGTACGATAGTGAGTAAAGTGTGGCAAGAGATTGAGTCAAAATCGTTGTTCCTGATCGTTGTACTCCAATCACGAAAATTATTGGGAGTTGTGGTTCTTTAAACTCGTCGTTAATCAAAAATTCTTCAGGGCCTGCTAAACTACTATTAATCAGTCTTAAGACTTTTTCTATGTAAGGGTCTTTCTCGGGAGGCATTCTACTTCTTTTTTATATGTTAAATCTATGATCCTAAGTGTTTAAGATAAATATCAAAACTAAGGTGTTAAGAAGTCATATAATGTCTTAAAACTATATTCTTAACTTCTTCTATTTATCTTATGAGATGAGTTTGACATGTATTAATTACAAGCTAGATAATAGTTCTCTTACAAGATTAGTAACACCGTCAATGTTTATTTTTTTCTTAAGAGAAGCTGCCATCGATCTTATGTCATTCTTAAGTAATTGATTAATACGGGTACCCAATTGTTCGGTGTTTAACGAAAGTGGGTCTTCTACAAGCTGTGCAAGCCCTCTTTGATTTAAAAAATTTGCACTTTGATATTCTCTTTTCCCCGCCGGAAAAACTATAAATGGTTTGTTAAGTGCACCTAATTCCCAGTTAGTAGTACCTCCTGATACAAATGCAACATCACAGCTACACATCAGTTCCTGCATGTTATCGACATCTTGAAATAACTTTATATGCAGTGTTGAGGAGTTTATAAACCTTTTTAAAGATTCAGTATGATTATACATCGCCCCGATGACAACTTTGCAAGTCTCGAATTGGAAATTCATACTTTCAATGGCTTCTAATACTTTTACAGTAAGATTATTAGGATCTGATCCTCCAAAGGTTAAAAGACAGGTTCTAAGATCCTTATTTTCATCAACTGGTTGAATAGAAGTAGCCACATCTCTAAACTTTCTATCTAAAATTAAGTTCTGTAGGCCAAACAAGCATTTTGTATAAGATTCTGTTCTGTAATGTTGCACATGTGATAAAGGATTTTGGTTGTGCAAAACATGGGCATAATAGTGTGGTTCTGAATCGAAAGTTATGTAGGCCAATCGATTAAAATCATTTATTATAGCTTTCTGAAAGCCCGGTTTGTAAAATATATTATCATAACTATCAATGACTATTACATTTATCTCCTTTTCTACAGTTGCATTTGAAATAAATTCAACTTCAGATTGGCCAGGGTAATCTTTATAAATAACTTCAATACCTAATGACAGGATTTCTTTTTCAAAGGATGCTGGTAATTGATTGGAGAGAAAAATGACTTTACCTTGATATTGTTCCATAACTTCTTTAGCAATCACCAAACATCTTCTTGCATGTCCCATTCCAACATCATTACTAGCGTCAACTCTAAAAAAAACACTTTCAGGTATATCCATTTTAACAATTAGAATAATTTTTTGTATAGGGTACTACATTTGAATAGCGAGTGAATATATTTCCTGTATCATGCCGTAACCAGTCTGAGTTTACATTTTTTCCAGTCCTCCATGCAATTATCGCGGCAGGAATATTAGCTCCTGCTGCCATGCTAAAAATATGTGAGCCACCGAAGCGCACATTAATATCTATCACATAGTACTTTTCATCTTTCTTGATAATATCCACATCAGCACAACCCTGATGCATAATTGCTTTAGAAAGTCTTTGTGCAATCTGATTTATATCATCATTTATAACGGTCTCTGCCACATCAGTCTCTTGCCCTCCCATAACAAGTCGTTTCCTGACTAAGCAACTGCTAAAATCCCTGTTGAGATCATTAATTACATCAACACAATAAACTTCTCCTTCAATTACTTCTTGGGCAACCCAATCTTCTGAATATTTTTTTTCTTTAGCAATATTCAATAATTCTTGGGTATTTTCTACCCTGATTATGCCCTTTGAGCCTCTTCCTTTTCGCATCTTTATAATATATTTGCCTGGAGGTAATGACAACTCACTATTTAAATCTTTTAAAATCCATGTTTTAGGTACTAAAATGTTAAATTCTTTCAGAAAGCTTGGATAACTGTATTTATCCATAGTATGTCTTAAATGCTCAGTTGGAGCTCCAATAAGCAGGCAATCTAATTCATTCATTTGCTGCCGTAAGTCTTCCAACTCAACTAATTCCTCTTCATGAAGAGAAATCCATAGCCCAACACCATATTTCATACAGACGTCAAGACACCAGTTCTTATATTCCTGTGTGGAAAATTTTGGACTAACAATTGAAAGATCAGCTGCAGTACCTGATGAAACATAAGGGTTGCTATCTGCTACTATAATTTTACCACTACCATCTATTGCCTTGACAAATGCTTTTACCAAGGGTAGTTGCCTTCCAGCTGAAGAAATAAGAATATTCAGTTCCTCTGTTTTTTCCATAAATACTTTATTTTAGCAATTTCCCAATCTTCATGGGTATCAATATCCTGAACAAGCAATTCTGATACCTCAAAACCAATTTTCTTATTGCCCCTCATACCGGTTTTATATCGGCACCAATAAAACTGCCCCGCATCACGGTATGCGGGTTCTAAATCCTGTGATCTGGTTTTTTCATGTTCAGGCTGGAACATTTGTAATAATCCTTCCTGATTCATACGTACCGCTCTTTGAATAGGGTAACTAAATCGAACGACGGGTTTGACTGAATCCGCGCGGCTTTTCTTGAATATTTTTAACCCTTTTTCCAACAAATCTGCATCAATAAATGGCGCGGTAGCTAAAATGCAACAAATATACTCAAAGCTTCGGTCTGCTCTAACGTAAGACTCCTTAACCTCATCAATCACATCAGCTAAAGTCGCATGATCATCAGCATTTTCTTCCGATCGCATAAACGGAACCTTTGCACCATATTCTTTGGCTACGTCAGCGATCTCCTCATCATCCGTTGAAACCATCACCTCGTCAAAGAGCCCACTTTCGAGAGCAGTTTCAATAGAATAGGCGATAATAGGTTTTCCCAAAAAATCTTTGATATTTTTTCGGGGAATGCGCTTGCTCCCCCCCCGGGCCGGTATAATAGCTAAGTTCTTCATTCTACTACATCGAGTACTTTCTCAATGACAAATTCCTGTTGCTCATCAGTTAAGGTTGGATACATGGGAAGACTGATGCATCGCTCGTAATATTGTTCCGCTTTGGGGAAATCTCCTTTATTCCATCCAAACTGTCGGTAATACGGAAGTAGATGCACTGGTATGTAGTGAATCTGGCTGTAGATCTGATGCTTTCGCAGATAGTCATAAACTTCCTTACGGTTATCTACCTGTATAACATATAAGTGGAAACCGTGATGATTGTCTCGCTCGTTTTCTGAGACCTTTTGTGTAGTGATCGTATCAAGATCAGAAAATGCCAGATCATATTTTTTTGCAATCCTTCTTCGTCTTAAAAGGCCTTCATCAGCTCTTTTCAGTTGTGACAGTCCCAACGAAGACTGAATATCGGTCAGGCGATAATTATAACCAAGTTGCTGCATTTCATAATACCATCCACCGTGGTTCTCCTGGAGTCGTTCAGGCTCTTTGGTTATTCCATGCGTACGCAGAATATCTAACTGTTTTTTAAGTTCTTCACTATTGGTCGTGATCATCCCCCCTTCACCGGCTGCAATATGTTTGACTGGGTGAAACGAAAAAATAGCTGCTTCAGCATATCGACAATCTCCGCAGTTTACTGCTTCACCCTCGCTGTTTTCAAAACTTCCTCCGGGCGCATGGCAGGCATCTTCCAGTATCCAAAGACCATACTGGTCTGCAATAGATCTAAGCCGTTCTATATCGACAGCCAGGCCGGTAAAATCAACCGGAATAATACCGGCATACTCTCCCAGCTCAGAATCCCTAAGTTTCCGTTCTACAAGATCGAGATCAATCAAAAAAGTTTCAGGATCAATATCCACAAAATCAACTTCTCCACCTGCATATCTTACGCAATTGGCCGAGGCCGAAAACGTAATGGGCGTTGTTATGACTTTCTGTCCGGGTTCGACTCCCAATGCCAACACACCGAGATGCAGGGCCGCCGTCCCGTTGGAAACGGCTACCGCATAATCGCTTCCTATATAATCAGCAAAAGCTTCCTCAAAATCTGTAACCTTTGGTCCCTGTGTGAGGTAATCAGCCTTTAACGTTTCGGTAACGGCTTCAATATCTTCTTCCGTGATGTGTTGAGTCCCATACGGTATCGGCCCCATTGTCTTATTACTCATCAAGCCCTGTTCCACTATTTAGTTTGACCATTAACAGAAAAAGTAGAATCGACATATTTTTTAATTTTTTCCCGAAGTGATTCGACCGTTTCCCATTCATCATTTTCACCCGAATTATATGTAAAACCTGGTTCTACAAATTCAGCATCAAAGTGATCAATAAATTTTTCTTTATCCCAAACCGGTTTTGTAGGTAGAATCGCATAATATTTACCCAAATCTACTGTATTGAAAGAGTCAGGGGCTGTAATCATCTCTTCATGGATTTTTTCGCCTGGTCTAATACCTACTTCTTTATGCTCACAATTTGGACCGATAGCTTCAGCTAAATCGGTGATTTTATAAGATGGAATCTTTGGCACAAATAATTCCCCACCCCATCCATGTTCAAGAGCATACATGACTAAATCAACCCCATCTTGCAGAGAAATGTTAAAGCGCGTCATACGCTTGTCGGTAATTGGCAAAATTCCTTCTTCTCTTTTTTCTATAAAAAAGGGCATTACAGAGCCACGAGATCCCATTACGTTTCCGTAGCGAACGACATTGAAAGTTAAATCTCGCTTACCTTTCATATTATTTGCAGCAATAAATAATTTGTCAGAACAAAGTTTCGTTGCACCATATAAATTAATTGGTGCAGCTGCTTTGTCAGTAGAAAGTGCAACTACTTTTTTTACCCCACAATCCATAGCAGCGTTAATTACATTTTCCGCTCCCAATACATTCGTCTTTATTGCTTCCATGGGATTGTACTCTGCAGCTGGTACCTGTTTCAAAGCAGCGGCATGAATAATGGTATCAATGCCCTCACAGGCTCTTTTTAGACGCTTTTCATCGCGCACATCACCAATAAAATATCTAAGGCAAGGATAATCTTCCTTTGAAAATTTCTGTGACATACGGAACTGCTTCATCTCATCCCTGGAATAAATTACAAGACGTTTTACATCAGGATATCGATCTAAGATAGTTTCTACGAACTTGTTACCAAATGAACCTGTTCCGCCTGTAATTAATACTGAATTACCTATCATACTTTATTCTGTAAATTGATTTTATGACTATATATGTAACTGATGTTATAGAACCGATAAAAAATAAGCTTAATATTAAATACAAACGTTGTGGGCTACTCTTCTCTATCGGCACCTGTACCGGCTGCAAAATACTTACCACCGGCGTCTGCTCCTGAACCTTCAGCTTGGCCTGTTCCACTCGCTGGGCCAGGGAATTGTAGACGTTAAAAGCAATATCATACTCAGACTGCAGACGCTGCTCACGGGTTTGGGCTTGGGCTGTGGCCAAATTTACGTTACTGTCACGGAACTCTGCTAACTGAGTCTGTGCTTCCTCAAACCGCTGCCGAACCTCCTCAAGTTGCTGCCGTGCATGTTCCAGATCTTCCTGTGCTTTGCGAGTGCGGTAGTTGGTCATATACTCCTTGAGTAGGACGATGCTCGTCTTGCCCACCTGCGCTGCGGCATTGGGGTCGGGCATCTCCACATTCAGGTTGATGACGCCGGATTCCTCGTTCAGCGACACCGTCACCCGCTCCTGCATGTTTTCGATCACCTCCATCTGGTCTTTCGTCACCGACACTACAGAATCTGCAGCAAACCCCCTGGGCAAAGGTTGTTCGGGCGCTTCAGGTTTGAAAAGACCGATAACTTTTCCCGGCAGACCTATAGTATATTCCAACACATAAGAAAACACAGAAGGGGTATATACTTCATCAAAAAAAGCGTAGACAGTTGTTGTCGTATCAAACTCGGCGAAATGTACTTTCTTATTCAAAAGCTCCAATTGGAAGGGTAGGCTTTGCACAATCTGCGGGTACAAGGTGGGAGGAATCATCCCCTCTTGATCCAGGTTCAGGCTGCTCCCACTCATGCCCAGAAGTCCACCATATTGTTGCAGCAAACCGCTGGCTCCACTTTGTGTTGAGGGTGTCTCAGGTAACAGAGTGGCATCCGTCTGATATTCCTTTGGACTCAATAACGCAACCAGCAATCCAATAACAACAAAAACACCCGTTACCTTGGCTATAAACAGGCGTTTGCTCCAGATGTGCTGGGCCAATTCTACAAGATCGATTTCTCTTTCATCGTCCTCCCGTTCTTCCCATTCTTCTACGGGTACCAAGCGGTATTCTTGCAGGGGAAATTCCTCGGAGTTTTTCTTCCGCTTCTTCTCAGGATGAGATGAGTTGTCGTTATGTGATTTTTCGTCGCTCAGAGCGTTAAGAATTAGGAATTAAAAATGAAGAATTAAGAATTGAATTGAATCGCCTTCCAACTCAATTTTAATAGCCACCTATGATACGGATTTTTGTGTACGGAGGAAAGCAGGAAGATTTTATGATCATGTGACCTAGTTCTCGGGCCAAGCCAAAATAATTTCTTTAAAGGGGATTAGCTCAAAATCGATTAGGTGACTCTTATCCTTATTATGGTGTTCATTTTTTCAGCGATGAAATCCGCCAGTGGTCGGACTGAAGAACTAAACGAAAAAAATCGCCGGCTAATGATTCATTAACCTAGGCTGCATTTTGCTCCTGGCGGTTCATGAATCAAAGGCCGGAAGAATAGAATTATTGCTCGATATTAGAAGGTAAGGACTTAAACAACTCAACAGTTCAACGCTTCAACGTCTCAGCGATTAGCTTAGACCGGCAGGCTGCACCTTCCCATATTTACCCTTGTCTATGAAAGATCTCTCCCTCCGCAGGCTCCGGTCGAGATGACGGTTGATGGGTAGAGGCATAATATTTAGAGGACGGGCAGCAGACAAGAACCAAGCCCCGGCCAATCAGATCGTCATTTCGACCGTGAGGGAAAAATCTTTTTGGGCAAGACCTCGGATTTTACATTGGTCTCAAGAAGGGACTCCTATCGCCAGGTCACCCCCATCATTAGCCCCAGGTTATCACTATACAACTCACCGGTATCAACGGCTAAATTCACGTTTAGGTATAAACCGTCCACATTCTGGATATCGTATTCCAGGCTCAACAGCCAAGACAACTGATCCTTCTGGAACTGTTCCCTTGGAATAATATCCTCCCGGTCTTTGGGAATTGAATCTGAACTACGTTCCACCCAGTCATCCTGGACTCCGTAATTTCTTGACCATGTAAAAAGGCTGCGCCAGCTCAACAGGTCATCTCCAACATTTCCTTTCAACCCCAGATGGTGCCCAACCAGCACGTTGTTGCTAATCGTGTTCCCGTCAAAAATGATAAGTGGTATCCCCAGCGTACGGTTTTCGTAGGTCCACCCGCTGCTGTAGACAAAGTTGTCATAGTAATCGCGCCGTCCAATCAACTCCCAGGATTTTGCATCCTGGTTTTTAGTGTTGATATGTTCGTAGGTTACCGCGTTCAACCACCGGGTTTTGTCATCGAATGCCAGGTTCACGCCCCACACTCCGTCCCAGGGACTCCGAAACCGGGTGGAAACTTTATCCTCCAGGTAGAACAGCCGCGTCAGGTTGATGGTGTATTCATTGTGATCGTACTGGAGTCCAAATTCGTACGCCGCAACCGAATTTCCTATCACATTCGATTTCTCTCCTCCCGGGGCGTTGCTGCTGGCATCTGCACCCTGCCCGGTTACCAGGCGGATGTAGTCGTTAAAAGACTGTGGCAGGCGTCCCAGGTCGGGATCGGTACCGCCCCACTGGGCATTGTGAACGATGCCCCCCGTCCCGGAAAGCGGCCCAACGTTCACTCGCAGGTAGAAATATTTTTGGTGCAGATACGGGCTTTCCACGTGACGGTCTTTCTCAAGCCAGCCGTGAGTGAACATCCCCTTGTACTGCAGGTACCCATCGGTCAGTGGCACGTCTCGAAACTCGGGTACAGAAATTGAAATCTTGGGCACAGGCATGGCATTTCTACTTACCATCATGGAGCCGACTGACAGATCATGATTATTCAGTCCAATTGGCTGTGGAAAGCGACCAATATCTAGCTTCAGCCCAAGAGCGCGGCCCGTAAGGTACAGCTGTGGAAATAAAATAGTACTGTCTTCCGACCAGCGAAGAACGGCATTACCACCGGCATCAAGGCTAATTTTGCTATTCCCAATAATCGATTGTTGGAAACTAATTTCATTCAAAAAATTGGTACTTCCCGGGTCCACTGTACCATAAACCCCGGAGTAGAACCAAAACGGGAGTTCTCCCTCGGTTGCAGTATAAACGGAAGAACGCAGTTCTACATCCAAGCCATCCGGTTCGTTGTTATTTTGGGCATTAACGGTTTCTACAAGATAGAAAATAATCGTAATAAAGAAGAGTAATCGCATTTTATTGCTGCTTACAACCAGTGTCATGTCAACATTACTGTTTCGGGTTAGATGGAACACGGATTTTCACAGGTGATACTATACATCTGAGGATATCCTGTCGAATCGGTGTCATCTGCGTTCTGTCAGCGAAAATGTAGATTTCCAGTCTTGGCATATCACTAATTGTCAATATTTTTAGAATAAGATTCTGCTGCGAGTTCCTTGACTTCAGAAATAACCTCGTCTTGATGCTCCCTGGTCATCCCCGGCCAGATGGGCAGGCTCAACACTTCGGAAGCTGCTCGCTCGGAATTTGGCAACTCGTAGTTTAGATCAGAATATATCGGCAGCTGGTCCTGGGGGACGGGATAATAGACACCGGTGCTGATTCCTTTCTCTTTCAATTGTTCGCGGAACTGATCCCTGTTACCGTTTAGGATCCGAATAGTGTATTGATGATATATGTGGGAGACGGGTGACGGGTGACGGGTGACAGAGACGGGTATCCTGAGACCTGGAATACCATTAAGCGCCTCAAAATACCTATCGGCGATTTCTTTTCTCTGTTGGTTGGCTTCGTCCAGGTATTTGAGCTTGACCAAAAGCACTGCTCCCTGGATGGTGTCGAGGCGGGAGTTGTAGCCGAGCATTTCGTTATGATACTTCTTCTTGGAACCATGGGCGCGCAATTTCTTACAAAGTTCGGCTATTTCTTCATCACCAGTTGTAATAAGTCCCCCATCGCCGAAGCCGCCCAGATTTTTGGTTGGGAAGAAGGAGAAAGCGCCAACGTCCCCTATGGACCCGGTTTGCTGTCCGTTATACGTAGCGCCAAACGACTGGGCGCAATCCTCAATGACTTTTAGATCATACTTTTCAGCGATCTCTATTATTTCATCCATCTCTGCCGGCAGTCCAAACAGGTGGACGGGTAGGATCGCTTTCGTTTTTTCGGTTATTGCTTGTTGAAGGTTTGAAGGTTGAAGGTTGAAGGTTGTTGGATCTATATCAACAAAGACGGGTGTGGCACCTAAATTACTAATTGACTCGGCGGTGGCAAAGAAAGAGAAGGGCGTGGTTATCACTTCGTCGCCCGGCTTTACTCCCGCTGCACGGAGACCAATAACCAATGCATCGGTCCCGGAATTAACACCGATGGCATATTTTACTCCCAAATACTCGGCGGCTTTCTGTTCAAACTCTTCCACTTCCGGACCCAGGATAAACTGGCCGTGCTTCATCACCTTCTGGATGGCCTGGTTGTATTCTTGCCAATGTGCTTCGATATCGGGAGTAGAATCGAAAAGTGGAACGGGCATTTTTTGTTGAAGGTTGAAAGTTAAATGTTTGATGTTGGCAGGTTAAAAGTTGGAAGACTATTCGTCAGGTTGTAGATCGGTTTTATACGATGTTACTGCTTCAGAAACTCTGTCATTGGATTTATATTTTTCAAGGTATTTGGTAAATCGATATATCTTACGGGATATTTTTGTAGCAAGATTATAGCATTCATCAAATTGTTCATCAGTCATGTATTTGCAATCTAAAGCTACATATAACATCGATCTTGTTTCACCACATGAGGCTTTTGAACGACCTAGATAGTCAATAAAACGTTTCACCGTTCTGCTCTCAAAGCCTTCACTAATATTATTCATGACTGAAACTGTCGAACGGCGTACCTGGTCTTTTAGTCCAAAATCTTTGTCAAACTCTCCCTGTCTTGTAAGCTCATAAATTTTGTTGACCAAAATCCGGGATTCCTGCCAAATTTCCAGATCCTCAAACTTTTTAATAGTTGCCACAGCTTTATCGTTGAGTGTTGAAGGTTAGATGTTGAATGTTGAAGGTTGAAGGTTACATGTTGTGAGTTTTTAATAACCTTCAACCTGCAACCTTCAACTTTTAACTAATCAGTTCGACTTCCCCATCTTTTAGCCTATATTTTTCGCCCGACTTCGGACAGGTGGCCCGGTTTTTCTCATCAAACTCCAACCGATGTCCATGTCTGCTCATCCATCCGATTTGTCGGGCGGGGTTTCCAACCGCCAGGGCGTAATCAGGGACATCTTTTGTCACTACCGCCCCGGCTCCTATGAAGGCGTATGATCCGATCGTATTTCCACAGACTATCGTTACATTGGCACCAATGGTGGCTCCCTTTTTAACCCTGGTTTCAGTGTATTCACTACTGCGATCTACCCCACTGCGGGGATTAATGATGTTGGTAAAAACCATGGAGGGACCCAGGAACACTTCGTCTTCACAGATCACACCCTGGTAGACTGAGACGTTGTTTTGAATTTTAACGCGATCACCTATTTCAACATGATCCCCAACAAACACATTTTGTCCCAGGGTGCAATTGCTGCCAATCTGTGCCTTCCCCATTATATGACAAAAATGCCAGACCTTTGTTCCGCTCCCGATCGCAGCTCCCTCATCTACGTAGGAGGATTCATGGATATAAGCTTTTTTGTGAACCATTTTTAGAAGGTTGAAGGTTGCAAGTTACAGATTCATGGTAAACTTGGTCGGGAGTGCAACTCCCTCCCAACATATATTCTAAGGTCTAAGGTCAAAGGTCATAAAGTCCAAGGTCAGCTTATCTACAATTCAACGTTCAATCTTAGACCTTCGACATTCGACTTTCAGACTTTCGACCTTCACGTTCGCTGCTTGTAAATCCGTTCAATAATATCGACAACTTTCATCCCCTCTTCGGCCACAGTATTGATTTCACTGTTGCCGTTCAGGGTATCTACAACGTTTTCAATCACATAATGATGGTTGGCAGCACTACCTTTATATGGGCCGTAGTCATTTGGGGGATTAGTTGGAGGCAGTTCCGGCATCTCATAGTCCTTGATATGACAGTATTCGATCTCATCCATATATTGTCCGCCGATTTTCAGGGATCCTTTCTCCCCGATCACGGTCATGCTGCTCTCCATATTTTTATCCCAGCAGGAGGTCGAGTAATGGATCGTCCCCTCTCCCCCGCTCACAAACTCGAAGTTCACGATACCAGTATCCTCAAACTCAATCATATCCCGGTGATTAAAGTTCTGAAACCGGGCGGAGATATTTTTTACATCCCCGAAAACCCAGTGCATGATATCCACGAAATGGCTGAATTGCGTGAACAGCGTTCCTCCATCCTGCTCCAGGGTACCGTGCCAGTCTCCTTTTTTGTAGTAGCGTTCGTCACGATTCCAGAGGCAGTTGATCTCCACGAGGTAAATTTGTCCCAACAGCTCTTTTGAAACCACTTCTTTTAACCATTTGGAGGGGGGACTGTACCGGTTCTGTTTTACTACAAATACTTTCTTGCCGCTCTTTTCTGACGCTGCAATGATCGACTCACACTGTTTCTTGCTCAGGGCCATCGGCTTTTCGATAACTACATGGTACCCGTTTTCCAGGGCTTTTACCGCCAACGGGGCGTGCAAACCGTTGGGCACACAGATATTTACCACATCTGCCTGATTGTCATCTTCATCGATAAACTCTTCCAGGCTGGAATAGAACGGTGCTTCAACATTATGTTCTCCAACCTGTCTTTGTTGGAAGGGATCCGTATCAATTAGGGCTGCCAGCTCTGCTTCTTGGTACTCTTGGATAATCTTTGCGTGGCGCTTGCCGATACGGCCAAAACCACATACTGCAAATGCGATCGTTTTTTTACTCATTAAATCCAGACTCTCAGTGTTCCAAAATTCCTGATGTGGATATTAAAGCTATTAGAACTGAATCGAAAACGAATATTTAGGAATGGTCGAAGGTCAAAAGGTTGAAAGGTTGAAGGTGTTTAATTTTAACAACTTTCAACCTGCAACATTTAACTTTTTAGTTTGCTCAAAAGCCCTGCCAGGTAATCTCCATAGGAATTGGAATAGGATTCTGCCATCCGGCTTAGTTCTTTATCAGTAATCCAGCCTTTGCGCCATGCCACTTCTTCAAGACAAGCTATCTTTAAATCCTGACGACGCTCGATAATCTCTACAAACTGGGAGGCTTCGAGGAGGGATTCAGGGGTACCGGTGTCGAGCCATGCAAATCCGCGGCCCAGTAGCTCAACTTTGAGCTTGCCCTGTTTGAGATAGGCCCTGTTAACATCTGTTATCTCCAGCTCGCCGCGTTCTGAAGGAGTAATGGTTTTGGCAATATCGACCACGCTGTTATCATAAAAGTAGAGTCCGGTCACAGCGTAATCTGACTTTGGGTGCTCCGGCTTCTCCTCGATAGAGATGGCGTTCTTTTCCTCATCAAACTCGACAACTCCGAACCGATTGGCGTCCTTCACCTGGTATCCGAAAATCGTCGACTGCTCGCGTTTAACTGCTTTTTGCAGGGTCTCCGTAAAGCCCTGCCCATAAAAGATATTGTCTCCCAATATAAGCGCCACATCGTCATCTCCGATAAACTCTTCCCCGATCAAAAAAGCCTGGGCTAATCCCTCCGGTTTGGGCTGTACGGCGTAGCTTAGCTCAATTCCCCACTGGGATCCATCTCCCAGCAGGTTCTCAAATGCGGAGCGGTCTGTCGGGGTAGTGATGACCAGGATATCACGAATTCCGGCCAGCATCAGCACGGAAAGCGGGTAATAGATCATCGGTTTGTCGTAGACCGGCAACAGCTGCTTTGAAACACTTTTAGTAATAGGATGCAGCCTGGTACCACTACCACCGGCCAAGACAATACCTTTCATTCAATTATCAATTTTGAATTGTGAATCACTGTTGTCTGGCAAAAACTTTTAGAGATTGCCTTGCTTCTCTTTCCTACTGTTCATTTTTTCATTGAAGAAAAAACGAACCAAAAAATTCACCGGCTCAGCTAAACTTGACCTGAAGGGCTCCTCGTTCCGCTAAAAAAATCACAGATTTTTTCTTTACGCTTCACTCCGCTCCCTTCCGGGCGGTCAACTTTACCAAGGCCGGAAGCCGAAGGCTTGTTTTATTGTAGGAAGTCTGTTTATAAGGGATCATATTGTATTCCCAATGACTTGTAATGAACGTAAATGCCATTTTTGGGCAATATGATTCATTCCCCCGGGCACTACTGATTCTGAATGTTGAATTCATTATCGATACAAATTCAACATTCAACATTTAACATTCAAAACTTTATATGATCATCGCCGCGCCGACGGTTTCGTTCGTAAACTCGTCGATGATGATCAGGCTTCCCGTCGTACGGTTGCGTTTGTAGCTATCATAAAAGAGCGGCTGGGTCGTTCTGATATGAATCCGCCCAATATCATTGAGGCCGATCTCCTTGTCGCCTTCCACGCGGTGCAGTGTATTGATATTCACTTTGTACTTCACCTCTTTAATAATACAACGCGCGTTCTGGGTAGTATGCTTGATAGCATATTTTCCACCGGGCTCAAGAGGCTTTTTATTTAGCCAGCAGACCATCAGGTCAATATCCTGCCCAACCGTGGGCTGGTTATCCGGCTTGGCAATCATGTCACCGCGACTAATATCAATATCATCCTCTAGCGTCATCGTCACAGACATCGGCTGGAAGACTTCATCCTCTTCTTGTTCAAATGTTTCTACCGTATCTATCGTGGATGTAAACCCAGATGGAAGTGCAATAATTTCGTCACCGGGTTTAAAAACGCCGCCAGCTACACGTCCCGCATAACCTCGATAGTCAGGATATTCTTTCGATTGCGGGCGGGTAACCCACTGCACCGGGAAACGGCTGTCCACGTGGTTGTAATCGCTGTCGACCTGCACATTTTCCAACGTGTGCAACAGCGTGCTGCCGTTGTACCATGGCATTTTATCGCCCTTCTCCACTACGTTGTCACCATAAAGTGCACTTATAGGGATGTAGTGAATATCCGGGACATCCAGCTTGGAGGAGAATGTGCTAAATTCCTTTTTAATCTTGTTGAACTGTTTCTCGCTGTAATCGACAAGATCCATCTTATTTACACACAGAATAATGTGCTTTATCTGGAGCAGAGATGCGATAAAGGAGTGGCGGCAGGTCTGTTCGATGACGCCACTTCGAGCATCAACCAAAATCACGGCCAGATTCGCCGTAGAGGCGCCGGTCACCATGTTCCGGGTATACTGAACGTGGCCCGGGGTATCCGCAATAATGAACTTGCGATTCGGGGTGGAGAAGTAGCGATAAGCTACATCAATGGTAATGCCCTGCTCTCGCTCAGCGGAAAGTCCGTCCGTGAGCAGTGCCAGGTTGGTGTATTCATCTCCCTTTTTCCGACTGGATTCCTCAATAGCCTCCATCTGGTCGTCGAAAATCTGCTTGCTGTCGTACAGCAGCCGACCAATTAGCGTGCTTTTGCCGTCGTCAACGCTGCCCGCGGTCGTAAACCGCAGCAGATCCATATCCAAGTATTTCTGTGCTTCCGTCTTTTCGTTACTCATCAATCAAAGTGTAAATTTTTGAAATTTTTAACTTATTGACCGGAGACGGTTGACCGTCGACCGGTGATTAATTTATTGCTCTTTTAAAAGCTTGGAGCTTGTTAAAGAGCTCAGCTCCTATAACTTCAAAATTTTGTTTTACATTTTCGTGTTTTGCCAGATAGCCCCTTGCCTCCATCAATCGGATACAGGCAACGGTTTCAACATGAGATCGAATAGCATATGACAAAAATCTTGCTTGTTCATTATCGGATTGGCTTGTTGAACCTTCTGCAATATTTAATGCAATTGATGTACAAGCTCTTTTTAATTGTGACGCAAGGTTAAATTTTTCATGCTCTGGCAGGCTATCAGCTAGTTTATACGACAAGTCATTAAACTTCATCGCCAAATTCCAAACCTCCAACTTCTCGAACTTGTATTCCATAATATGGATACTATTTAATTAACGATCCACGGTCAACCGTCATCGGTCTCCCATATTCTTTGATAAGACCATTTAAAACCGGAATACTTACAAAATAAATTTCTTTTTTCCTGCTGCCTCTAGAAGTATCCTTCCTTCTTCCGCTCTTCCATCGCTGCTTCTGAACGCTTGTCATCGGCCCGGTTTCCGCGTTCGGTGATGCGGGCAGAGGCAACTTCTTCAATGATCTCAGCCATAGAGTGGGCATCGGAGAGAACGGCACCAGTACAGGTCATATCCCCAATTGTTCGGAAACGAACCTGCTTTTCTTCATATTTCTCTCCGTCCATCAGCGTTATATGCTCGCACTTCGCAAGATAAACCTCGTCACGTTCCACGACTTCCCGTTTGTGAGAACGATAGAGCGAGGGAATATCGATTTCTTCAGCAGCAATATACTGCCAGACATCCATCTCCGTCCAGTTACTGAGTGGGAAAATCCGGAAATGCTCGCCCATGCTTTTTCGTGCGTTGAACAGGTTCCAGAGCTCGGGCCGCTGATTTTTGGGATCCCATTGCCCAAATTCGTCACGATGGGAAAAGAATCGCTCTTTTGCCCGTGCTTTTTCTTCATCTCGCCGTGCTCCACCGAAAGCAGCATCAAAGCCGTGCTCCTCCAATGCATTCAGTAGTGTAGGAATTTGGAGCTTGTTCCGACTGGCGTTCGGTCCCTTTTCTTCTCGCACTTTGCCGGCATCAATCATATCCTGAACGTGGGCGACAATCAATTCTACACCCAGATCATCCATCAACTGATCGCGAAACTCAATGGTTTCCGGGAAATTATGCCCGGTATCGACATGAAGAAACGGGAACGGTATTTTTCCCGGCCAAAATGCTTTCTGTGCCAGCCGGGCCATCGTGATACTGTCCTTCCCGCCTGAGAACATTAGTACGGGATTCTCAAATTGTGCTGCAACTTCTCTAAATATGAATATCGATTCAGATTCGAGCTGCCTTATATGACTTAATTTATACGACTGCATGAGTATTGTTAATAAACCTGGTTAATTTGGTCTAAAGCTGCCAAAGTTAAAAATTAAAACTAAGAATGACTAACATATTGCTGATACGCTTTCTTTATCGAGACTCAAGGTAGTCTATCACCTGCTGAACGGCCTCATCCACTGTGATATCAGTAGTATCAATATTCAGCTCCGGGTTTTCAGGTTCCTCATAGGGATCACTGATCCCGGTAAAGTTATCGATCTCTCCAGCCCGGGCCTTTTCATACAGTCCCTTCACATCGCGCCGCTCACACTCCTCAAGGGGTGTAGAGATAAAAACCTCGGTGAAATCCTCACACATATTCCGGACGAAATCCCGCGCATCCTGGTATGGCGAAATGAAAGAGGCGACTACAAAAACGCCGTGCTTCTGCAAAAGACTGGCTACAAAACCGATTTTCTTCACGTGGCTGTCTCGCTCCTCCTTGGAGAACCCCGTAGTTGGAAACACTTCCCTAACGGCATCGCCGTCAAGATGTTCCACTTTCAGTCCACGTTCTTTCAGGATCGCATATACTTTCTCAGAAACGGTGCTTTTTCCCGAACCGGAAAGACCGGTAAACCAGAGAACCGTGGGTTTTAACTCGTTTTTTGACATCTGAAAACTAATTTAACTTGAAAATTATTTTTAAAACTCTGAACAGGAGCCATCCAATTCTGACATTTAGGATTCAGAATTTATAATCCGATGATGAAGCCTTCGTTCTTCAAATCAGGCTTGTTGTACTTTAACGGAGACGAATGCTGACCCTCTTTTGCGGAGTTGCGGTACACACAATCTCCGGCCGCCACATCCCACTCCATGGTCGGACCCATCCGTGGATATAGATCAGCTTTCCCCTCGGCCACCAGACAAAATTTTATTGAGCTTCCCGCCGGTATCGCTTCTTTGATCGTGATCCCCTGTTCTTTCAACTTATCTTGTAGGTCAGATGAACCATGAGACCGACTTTTAACAACTGTCAGGGGTATATTGGTATCTGCTTTGTCGGAATAGATGCGTACAGGTTCTGCATCTCCTTCTTGTTTAAATGATCCGTTCTCCTTGCTCCCATAATAGGTAATCTCTTTGGCAGGCACATATACGACGCCAAAAACCGGTTCGCCATCTTCAATTAGGGCGATATTGATGGTGAACTCCCCGTTCTTTTTAATAAACTCTTTGGTACCGTCCAGGGGATCAGCGATCCAAAATTTATTCCAGTTTTTTCGTTCCTCGTAACCTGGTAGTCCACCCTCTTCAGAAATAACCGGAGTATCGGGATCGATCTCCTTCAGCCCAGCAATGATAATCTCGTGTGCGGCCAGGTCTGCCTTAGTAAGCGGAGAATCATCGCTCTTGGTCTCTACTTCTATTTCCTGACTATAGTATTCAAGAGTTGCTCTGCCCGCTTTGCGTGCCGTCTCTATAACTTTTTCAAACATATTTTTGTAGCCGTGGGATTTCATTTTGTAGTATACAGATATCGCTAATCGATGTCTTTAAATAGGCGCAAAACTACGAAAAGATTTCTAAAATACCATTTCTCTCTCATCCCTTTTTACAGTGGCCAAATAATGGGTACCAGTATTATTGTTATGGTGGCAACTATCAGGTTAAGCGGTAACCCGATCTTTGTAAAGTCAGTAAATTTATATCCTCCCGGACCGTAGACCATCAAATTAGTCTGATATCCTATAGGAGTTGAGAAACTGGCTGATGCCGCCATAATAATCACCATCACAAACGGCATGTAACTCACACCGAAAGAGGCAGCCATGGAGATTGCAATCGGGAAGATGAGGACCGCCGCCGCGTTGTTTGTGACAAGCTCCGTCAGAATCCAGGTTGCCAGGTAGGTGGCAGCCAGCGCCAGGTGCGGATTGGCATCGGCATATTTCAAAAGACCGGAGGCCAGTACTTCTGCAGCACCGGTCACCTGTAGTGCATTACCCAGCCCCAAAGTGGCGGCAATCACCAATAGCACGGTCCAGTCTATGCTGTCTTTGGCCACCGTAGTTTTACAACACCCTGTCAATATCATGAGTCCAGCCGCCAAAAATGATGCCTGGAACATTGATAATACGCCCAGCGCCACACTTACGACCATTCCACCTAAAATTGACCAAGCGTATACAGAGTGCTCGTAGTTGGGTGGAGAAGAATCTGCAATTCCACTCACCAGGAAATAGTCGGTTGAGTTTTTGTATCGATCTACAAAAATGGGATGTGCTTCAAGCAGCAACGTATCTCCCGTTTTCAACCGAATATCCCCAACTTTTTCTTTGACTCTTTCCCCATTCCGGGAAACCGCCAACACAACGGCATCATACCTGTTGCGAAATCCACCCTCCTTAATCGTTTGCCCGTTTAGCGGGTGCGACTGTGAGACAACAGCTTCGATCAACAAACGCTCCCGTCGCGGGGCATCGAGCTTGAAAACCTGGTCGGTGGCGGGACTGATCCCTTTCACCTGCTGCAGGTCCACGATTGAGTTTACGATACCTGTAAATATTAGGCGATCTTTTTCATAAAGCCGTTCTTCCGGTTCCACTGCTGCCAAAATCTGGCCATTCCGATATATCTCAACCAGGTACAAGCTGGGCAGATGACGTAGGCCCGCTTCTTCAATCGTCTTGCCGGAAAGTTGACTGCCCTCGTCAACGATCATCTCAATGGTATATTCCCGCGGATCCTTGAATGTGTCAAACCCTGATCCACGAATCGGGAGCATTCGTTTAGCAAAAATGGCGAGATATAGGAAGCCAGCAATCGCGCAGGGTACCCCGATTAAACCGGGTTCAAAAATACCAAGCGCACTTGTGGAACTCTCTTTGATCAACAACCCATTGACAATCAGGTTTGTACTGGTTCCTATAAGCGTGCAGGTTCCGCCAAGTATGGCAGCATAACTTAGTGGAATAAGAATTTTTGAGGCTGGAATACGATTTTTACGCGACCAGTCTTCCATCGCCGGGATGAAAGATGCCACAACGGGTGTGTTGTTAAGGAAGGCGCTTACAACCATTACCGGGGCCATAATGCGTAACTGGGCCCGCCTAATACTTTTAGAATGGCCTATAATTTTATTGACAATTAAATGTATAGCACCAGTCTCCTTAAGTCCGGCAGCAACTACATAAAGCGCTGCAACTGTGAGCATTCCCTGGTTCGAAAACCCCACCAGGGCCTCTTCAGCAGTGACAGCATTCCCAATGATCAGGAGCGTTAATCCTCCGAGAAAAATAATTTCGGGAGATATCCTGGTCGATATCAGCAAAACCAGGCAGAGTACAACCACAAAAATTACGCTCCAACCAGCTAATGTCATACTTGGTGATCATTATTTTGTAAATCGAAATTTTTTACGTCGCTAAGTAATAAAATTTAAATGCCTAATCAAGAGGTATGGGTTTAAAAAACGAATCTAACTTGTAACCCCAAATCGCTGCGCTTGTTTCCTTCAATTTGACTTAATCCGCTGCCCAGTACCTGTCTGTTTTCAAAAATGGTAATGCCAAACTTTGCCCAGATCTCCATAAACTCCCAAGGCTCAAAATTAGCTAAAATATACAATCGCTGCCCCTGATCGTATAAAACAGAGTTGGAAAATACGTATAACAGATCGTTTTCAAATTGGTAGACCCTGCTGTCGTAGCTATCGGTATGAAATACGGTTATCCTCGTATCAAAAGTCCATTTGGAATTGGGCTCGTATCTGAGATCCTGGTAAAACAGGAAGCCCTGTTCGGCAGACGCCCCGGGTTGGGCGGAACGGACAATCTCACCACGGGTGCGCATCCGTATTTGTGGATTGACCCAGTACTGGAACTGGGCACGCAGGCTTGAACGCGCTGCCTTACCCAATTTGCGCTGCGTTCGACCGTAAGAATCTGTCACATCATATTCACTGTCCTCGATTTCACTTCGCGCCTGCAGGTAGAATTCCATTTTGCTGTCCAGGTCCACTTCAACTAGCCCCAGCCAGTCGTAGCCTTGTGTTGGCTGGTGGGTCCCGAACCGGGGAGCGGGGAAACGGTACTGATCAAAGTATGCACTCAGCAAAATCTTCGAATTCAATTCGTGGCGCAGTCCCATGTAAATTCCCTGCTCGTTTTGTGGCTCCCCTGAAGATTCCCCGAATCCCGATCCATAGACTGACTGAAAATCCTTCTGGTAGTTGCGGTAGGTGAGCACAAGTTCTGTATCATTACCGAGCGGACTTTCTACGCCTGCCACCAGGCCATAGCCTCCATTTTGAGTTCGGGCCACCTCTCCGTAAAGGAGCGTCGTCCCCACCAAAAAGTTGTAATCAATGCCCAGGGCCGAGGTGTTACTACCCCGAAAGTCATATTTTTGATAGAGGGCAGAGCCGGCATAAATATGCTGATCAAAGGATGTGTAGTAGCCGGACGCACCGATCAAACCAAATGGCAACCGAGCTCGTATTCGTCCTCCATACATGGCCTGATTGACATTGTCTTTCTTGGCGATCTCGTTGAGCGTGCGGTGCATACCACCATCACTAGGGAAGCGAGTTGTATCTTTATTAACCCTGGACGCCGAACGAGACTGGGCCGAGTAAAAACCAGTGAACTGAAATTTATCTCCAACTGTCGCAGCAACTCCCCTAAAATAATTGGCCTCCATCGCGGATGTATACGGCTTGATACCCCGCTCGTTCTTGGCACTGCTACCAATCACATCCCGGCCTTTTCCGAAAGCCCCGCCATTCCACATCACAAGTCCCTGCCCGAACGATAGATTATAATCCCCAACAATAAACTGTTGAAGCTTGCCATTATCGGTCAAAGCGAAGTGCCAGGAGTTATAGTCAAAACCTGTAGGACCTTCTAGCGGCTCTCCGGCATCTTTTTCCTGCGTAATATTTGCTGAGATGTGATTACTGCGATACCGCAGGCGCTGATAATATTTAAAAGGTCTACCCAGGAAACCACTCGAATCAGGGCGTGTGAACCCTTCTTCCTCTTGCAATGAACGCTGGTATCGCGTAAAGGCCTCGAACTCTCCGTCACTGGTCCAATATTTGGGATCTGTATACAGGTAACGCAACTCGGAACTACCGATCGTAACGTAGGGCCGAACCCGCTCCAGTGTTACACGACCGATGCCCGGGACTTCCTCCAACTCTGATATCGATTCAAACGGCTTAACATTCCTGCGATACCCAAGAATGGCACGGCCTGTTTTCAGGTTAATGCCCGGTACCTGCATCAGCTCATCAATCTGGGCGGCGTTGACATTGACCGGGTTGGCCGCCAAATCCTGCAAAAATTGAGTGAACTGCTCAGTATTGAAATCTGACTCCTCTGGATCAAAATTCTCGAGTGCCCGCTCCAGGTCATCGCTCACTTCCGAACGGGTGGTATCAGGCTGCTGGGCATGTGCAATACTTCCTGCCAGACTGCAGGTACAGAGCAATATAATGAGTAAACGGTTTGTCATAACGTCTACCACTTGATGCTCAGGTCCAACCCGGGACTGATGCCCAGGTCGGTATGATTTTGTGCTACCACGTTGATCTGCCAAATATCCGACTCATAACCGAATCCACCTGAAAAAGTGACTGGTTCTGTTGTTATTCCTGCCCGGGCCGTAAAACTTTCAAAGATATACACCTCTATTCCTCCTCGATACGAGATCGGGAATCGCACATCCTTGACGACATCAGAGCTCAACAGGGCTATGTCGGAAAGCTGATACGATAACCCAATAGCGAGTTCGCGCGGAAGCACCTCATCAGTATTCCCATAATTCGGCTGATTGATGTTGGTTGCACGAGCTCCAATCCATCCGCCCTTAAACAAGACGGCCGCAATGCCAACATCTAATCCAACGGCGCCGGCCGAGCCATACCCTCCACCTTGCGAAACATGGCTGTAATTCAACACCGCCCCATAGTGGAATAGTTGAAATGAGTTTTTATAGGCCACCCGAATCCGGCTACGGTTGAAGAGATCATAGCCATAGCGGTGTGCCCCGGCGCCCAGTGTGCCCCACCCCGTAGGATAGTTGACGGAAGCGGCCATGTCGGTTAGCTCAGCGAAGCCGTAATACCGTATTCCAAAGAATGAAACGGACTTATTCTTTGATGACATCAACGCAGGATTTGAAAATACAGCCCACTCTTCGTTGGGAAGTGCGGTGGAAGCTTGCCCCAGGCTTACCGCCCGGGCTCCGATCACATTCTGCGCGTCGAGCGGCTTCGTTTTTATTATTCCAATAATCACTAAAATCAATAAAGAAAAAGAGGCGACTCTCTCCATAATCTCTCCCAATTGATTTGTAATACCTGTTTAGCGATTAGATTTAATGGGCAAGATAGATACCCAAGCTGTGTCATCCCGGACCCCGTTCCGTGATCTCGCGGGGAACAGTAGCGTTGTTAAGGTCGGATTAATTCTTAGCGTTCACCTTGCGAGATCCTGATCCCGAAAACCTTCGGGACAGGATGACACAAAATATTTAAAACCGCTAAACATGTGTTTAGTGTTCTAGTTGTACCATTTTTTGCCAACGTTTGAAGTATTTAAACGTGGAAACTTCTATCTATCTTAATGTAAAACACTATTTTCTTCTGCACTCTAATCTGCGGTATCAGCGTAATCTGCGGGAATTATTTTTTCGCAGATAGCGCCGATGTCACAGGTTATTCTCTTGTACACCTTTAAGTTTATTTGTCTACGATGCCTGTAAGGATATAAAAAATATTCTCCCAGCCAGTGATTTTGACTGATCCCCAGTTCGATGTTGCTTAAAAATTCAAATCAACGAAATCTTGATCTATTTATCAAAATTTGAGCGGGTATCAGGCAGTGGTACTCCAAAGTCGGGTGTGCCATCTTCATTCCAGTGAAGCACTTGTACGCGGGTGTGCCTGTTGGGATCGTCCAGCGGATCGCCATCAATTTCCTTGTAGCTGCGTGCGTGATAGACAAACAGATCTGTCGAGCCGTCGGGCGTGGTGGTAAAACTGTTGTGGCCAGGGCCGTATATGCCGTTCTCTTCCGAACTCTCAAATACCGGTTTTGGGGATTTCTTCCAAGATTCGGGATCGAGCAGATCGGCATCTACATCAGCAGTCAGCAGTCCCACAGAATAATGATGATTTGTGCCGCTGGCCGAGTAAGTCATGAATATTTTGCCATCTCTTTTGATGACTGCGGCTCCTTCGTTTACCTTAAACAGTTGTTTTTCCCATTCATATTCCGGCCGGGTCAGCTCCACCTGTGTTTCCTGCTTAATACTCCAGGGCGTATCCATTTCTGCAATAAATAGAGCCGTGTTGCCATCCATATCGGGTGGGTGCTGAGCCCACACCATATAGCGCGTACCCCGGTGCTCAAAGGTCGTGGCATCCAGTGAAAAGGTTTCCCATTTCGTTTTGGTCTGTCCTTTTTCCACCCATTCACCTTCCAGCGGGTTTGCGGAATCGTTTTCCAACACATACATGCGGATAGCCCAGACATCTTCGGCTCCACCGGCCGCAAAATAGATGTACCACTTCCCGTTGACAAAATGCAGTTCAGGGGCCCAGATGTGCGATCCCATCTCACCCGTCTCATGTTTTCGCCAGACGACTTTTGGTTCTGCATTCTTAATACCTTCAATCGTTTTGGCGCGGCGTACCTCAAGCCGGTCGTATTCCGGTACGGTTGCAGTAAAATAATAATAGCCGTCTGTGTGGCGATAAACCCACGGGTCGGCTCGTTGTAATATCAGTGGCGTTGTATAGCGGTTGGACTTTTCTTTGGAACTATTCTGGGCATTCGCCATATCCAGATCGAAGATGACGAAAACAAACAGTATTATTGTCGTAAGTAGAAAAAGTGAATGTTTTTGCATGGTATCGTTAAGAATTCGTAGCTTTTTCCAAAAACTAGTCAATCAAAATGAAAATTTCTGGTTTCTTCAAAGCATTTTTTTTTAAGTCAGGTATTATCCTTCTAACTCTCTTTGCCCTGGGTTCCACAGCTTTTGCTCAGGAGTTTGATGTGGAGGTTACGGTGGATCAAAGCCAGGTCAGTAGTGCTTCCCTTAGTTATATGGATGGGTTTGCCAATGAAATTGAGTCCTATTTCAATGAGCATGACTGGATAAATGACAACTTTATGGAACATGAACAGATACAGGCCGAACTCCAGATTGTGCTTTTGAGCGTGGATGACAATTATAATTTTCAAGCGAATATTGTACTCCGTGCTCAACGCCCTATTTACGACACAATGCAACAAACAACGATTTTCCTGTTCAATGACGACAACTGGGGGTTCCAGTACACCCCAAACAGGGCATTTGTCCATGATGAGCTTCAATTTGATGCCATCACTACCCTGATGGATTTCTACGCTTATGTAATGCTGGGATATGACTATGATACCTTTTCTGAGACCGGGGGGACGCCCTATTTTTCGGAAGCTCAGAACATACTGTCCCTGGCGCAGACTACCGCATCCCCGGGATGGTCGCGCAGTAGTAGTACACGACGAGGACGTGCTCAGCTCATTGCCGACCTTCTAAATCCTACATATTCGGATTTACGGCAGGCTATGTATGTCTACCACAGGCTCGGGCTCGATCAATTCATTTCCAACACGGAACAAGCTCAAAAACAGGTACTCTCAGCACTTGAGATGATCCGTGACGCCCAACGGCAAGCGACGAACGACTTCCTGTTCGATATCTTTTTCAATGCCAAGTACCGCGAAATTGTCTCCATCTTTGAGGATGCCCCCACGGAGGTCCGCCTTGAGGCGTACGAGCTGCTTTCCCAAATGGATCAAAGCCACCTTTCGGAGTATGACAAGCTTCAATGATCTAATTTAATATTTCGGCTAATACGTGAGAACAAGGGGGGCATGCCGCTATTGCGGAAGGAAGCAACAAATGGAGTTCGAAGCTTGCACTTCGTAGTTTTAACGAAGCAGTGGGGCTACGGGGGATGACCGGTTAGTTTCATCTCGTTCCGTACCTCCCGGTGCGGAACGCCTGGGAGTACCTCCGGTACCAAATTATTTTGTAAGGAATTGCTATCCAACCGATCTATAGGGAAAGGAAATTAAATGATATTACCTATGGGCCGAAGCAGATACAAGATATACGATGACGTCTATCCTTATTTTATCACTTCCTCTATTATGCAAGGCTACCCGCTTTTTTCCCGGCCACCAGTTGCCCGTATTATATTAAATTCGCTAAGTTTTTTACAGGAAAGAAGGCAGGTAACACTATTCGGCTACGTGATCATGGAAAATCATCTCCATGTTGTCGCTTTGGGGGAAGTGCTCTCGAAAAAAATCAGACTGTTTAAATCGTACACAGCACGGGAGAGTATTAATTGGTTGCGTGCAAATGGACATACAAACATACTGCGTTTCTCCCGACAAAATAAACAAGAGTATAATACCAGGTCTACCTACCAGATTTGGCAGGAGGGCTTTCATCCCAAACAGATTATAGGGGATGATATGATGATCCAGAAGCTGGAGTATATACATCAAAATCCAGTACGAAGAGGGTATGTGGATAATCCCGAAGATTGGCGATACTCCTCAGCAAGGAATTACCTAGAGTCTGAGGCATTGATACCTATTACATGTTATAGGCGATGACTGCTACCAGAGGTAGCGACGGGACGTGCCCGACCAAGAGGTCAGGCACGAGATAGGATATTAATAATTTGATGATTAGAGCTTCTCATTTCCCCCGGGCATCTCGTTCCGTACCTCTGGTGCGGAATGCCTGCCGGTACCTCCGGTACCATCAAAAGAAAAGCCATTAAGCCACCTTCCGACCTTAGACCTTCTGACTTTCGTCTAAACCATCAACACCTCAATAATTCAACATCTCGGAATCCCATATTTTTTCTTTTAGTTAGTCCGACTCCCGGCGGATTTTCCTCATTGAAAAATGAACACCGATAAGATAAATACATGCTAGGAGTCTGTCGGACTTTCCGGAGCTAATTTATTAGTTTTGGACAACTCTTGTAAAAACGAATAGATTTATTGTGCGATGGCGAATTTCAAATTAGTGGATCGTGACACCTCGTATTTGCTGCCGCCCTCGGTCGACCAGTGGCTTCCCGAAGATCACCTGGCCCGGTTTGTGGTCGAGATTGTCGATCAATTGGATATTTCAGCCCTGGAGTCCAGCTACACCGGCAGCGGCTCAGATGCCTATCATCCGCGGAGCCGGCCGCACTGCTGTTTTACAGCTACGCCACCGGGACGTTTTCCTCCCGCAAGATCGAAGCGGCGACCTACGAATCGGTGCCGGTCCGGTATGTCGCGGCCAACCAACATCCGGATCATGATACGCTTTGCACGTTTCGGCGGCGATTTTTTGCCCCATTGGGCGATCTGTTTACCCAAATTTTGCTGGTGGCCGCCGAGATGGGGCTGACCGAATTGGCCAATGTAAGCATTGATGGTTCCAAATTTACCGCCAACGCCAGCAAGCATAAAGCGATGAGCTGGGAGCGGGCCTGCGCCCTGGAGGATCAGCTGAGCCGGGAAGTGGCCGAGCTGTTGGAAAAAGCCGAAGCCGCTGACGCCGACGATGAGGAAGGCCAGAAGCTGCCGGAGGAGCTGGCCCGCCGGCAGGACCGTTTAGCCCAGATTCGCCAGGCCAAAGCGATGCTCGAAGAGCGGGCGGAGGAGCGCTACGAGGCCGAACAAGCCGAATATACCCGGAAGATGGCTGAACGTCGGAGCAAAGAACAGCAGACCGGCAAGAAGACGCCGGGCCGTAAGCCCCAGCCCCCGGAGCCGGGCCCGCGCGAGGCGGATCAGGTGAACTTCACCGACCCCCAGTCGCGCATCATGCTGACCAGCTCCCGCGGCTGGCAGCAGGCCTGGAATGGGCAACTGGCCGTTGACATGGACTCCCACCTGATTGTGGCCGGCCACATCAGCCAGGCCCCGAACGACAAGCAGCAGTTAGAACCCGTCTTAGACGCCTTAGAAGATCTGCCCGAACAACTGGGAGCCCCCGAGCGGATCGCTGCCGACAACGGATATTACAGCGAAGCCACCGATCGAAATATAACGCCCTACCTGGCGACCGGTCGCCAGAAACACAACCAGCACTGGAAGGAGCGGGGCGCCGATCCGGGGCCGCCGCCGGAGGAGGGGGCGGAAAAAGAGCGGATGGCCTGGCGACTGAAGACCTCGGAGGGGAAAGCCTTCTACGGGCGGCGTAAAGCAACCGTAGAGACGGTCTTTGGCATTATAAAACAGGTGATGGGCTTTCGGCAGTTTAGCCTGCGGGGCCTACGGAAAGTCGCCGGCGAGTGGAATCTCCTCAAATGCGCCTACAATCTAAAGCGCATGCACGCCTTGGCCACATAAGCCAGACGGAGAGAACTATAGCTGAGATGGAAATAAGAAAACAATCCCCAAAACCGAAGTTTTGTTCAAAAATCGGTCCCAACTAAATTTAAAAATATTTAAATCGGCTTTGTCCGACAGACTCCTAGATAGAAAAATTCAGCTTATTCCTTCAACACTCAACATTTATTTTGCCTTGCGTTTTATATATTGTGCTGTTAAAGTCAGCTATAGAAACTAATTCCAATCTTACAAGTGAGTGATCGGGTATGAAGTTTTACGTTTGTATCAAACAGGTACCAGATGTCAATGCACCCATTCAAATCAAAGAGGGAAAACTAATCCAGGATACCGACCGGATGATTCTCAACGCCTATGACGCCTCTGCCGTTGAGGAAGCGTTGGTGCTTACGGAGGAGCACGGCGGCGAGGTAGAAGTCGTTTCTATCGGGCCGGATAAAACCACCGAGGCGATCCGCAAGGCCCTGGCGATGGGAGCTGATAAAGCCGTTCATATCAAAACCAGTGGCGATCAGCAGTTCGACTCGGCGTCATACGCAGAAATCCTGGCCGCCTATTTCAAAGACAAAGAGTACGATGTGATTTCGTGCGGGAAGCAATCGCAGGATACCGATGCAGGACTCACCGGTAGCATGCTTGCCGAAAAGCTTGATCTTCCATATGCGACCAATGCCGTCGGACTCTCGATTGAGAATGAACAACTGATTGTAAAGCGACAGGGCGATTCCGGGCAAGAGATGATCGCACTTCCCCCGCCCTGCCTGGTTACCTGCTCCAACGATATGAACGAGCCGCGCATCCCGAGCCTGAAAGGCATTATGCAGTCAAAGAAAAAACCGCTGGAGACGATTGAGCTTTCCGACCTTGATATTGATGAGAAAAAGCTTTCTCCCAAAACAAAAGTTTCGGGATACCGTGAGAAACCAGCCCGAAAAGCGGGACAAAAGTTCGAGGGTGAACCTGATGAACTGGCCCGAAAAGTTGCAAATCTGCTCGATGAAGAAGCGAATGTGATTTAAGCAATTAGCGTTCAGCTTTTAGCAGTCAGTTGTCAGCTTTCATTAGTTGGAACTTAAATGGAATACCGACCGCTGAGAGCGAAATAACTGATTCAGCATAAAACTTGAACCTCTCTAATGAAACTATATCAATTATATGAGCAATCTACTCACCCACATCGCCATCAGTGACGGAAAAGTTAAGCGGGCTTCGCTTGAAGTGTTATCCCGCTGCAAACAGCTGGCAGAAGAACATGGGCACACCGCAGAGGCTGTAATTATCGATCCGGATGCTTCCAGCTATGTTGAACAAGTCAAGCAATACGGCCCAGACAAAATTTATATCGTCGAAGATCCCATTTTTAAAAACCATATCAATACTCCGTTGCTTAAAGCACTCACTGCCATAATGGATGAAGCTAATCCTTACCTGTTTGCCTTTGCTTCTACCGAGAGCACGAAAGATATCCTGGGAGCACTGGCCGCCAACCAGGATGCCGCGGTATTGTCTGACGTTTCCGGTTTCGACTTGACAGATAGTGGAATAGAGGCCACGCGCCCCGTAATGGCTGCAAAAATTCTCTCTGACAGCCAGGCGGTTGGAGATAAAATCCTCGTTTCCGTGCGCTCCGGCTCCTATGAACTGGTTGAATCCCCCAGCAATCCGGAGATTGTGAAGATAGATTATAGTTTTGATGAAAGCGAGCTCAAAACTACCCTGCGGGATATTCTGGGTGCTTCTGGTGACAAAATTGATCTTTCAGAAGCTGAAACCATCGTTGCCGCTGGACGCGGTGCCAAAGATGAGGAGGGACAGAAACTGATCCATCAGCTGGCGGAGGTGCTCAACGCCGCTGTGGGAGCCTCACGCGCACTGACCGAGGCTGGTATTGTGAATCCGAGCCTGCAGATCGGGCAAACCGGCAAAGTTGTTTCGCCCCAGCTCTATATTGCAGTCGGTATTTCGGGTGCCATCCAGCACGTGGCCGGCATGGCCAACAGCAAGGTAATTGTGGCGATCAACAAAGACCCTGATGCACCCATTTTTGACATCGCAGATTATGGTATTGTAGGCGATCTCTATAAAGTTCTTCCACCATTTATCGAGGAACTGAAAAAGATAAAAGCATAATTTGTTTTTCGTTGAAAGTTGAAGATTAAAGGGTCTTTCAACCTTCAACATGTAACCTGCAACCTTTAACGTTCAACTCCATAGCATTATGGATGATGAAAAATTTGACTGTATCATCGTAGGGGCCGGAGTTGCCGGGCTGGCGGCAGCTATGACGCTTGCGCGTAACAACATGAAATTTCTCCTAATCGAGAAGGGCGAGTTTGCTGGTTCCAAAAACGTCTCCGGTGGTGTGTTGTGGGGACATGATCTGGCCAAGCTGGTGCCAAATTATTGGGAGGAAGAGGACGCCGGGTGGGAGCGCTTTATCAACCATCGCAGGCTGACGTTCATGGATGATGAGTCCACATTGTCAATCGATTTTAAATCGGCCCACTTTAACGAGCCGCCCTACTCCGGCGTGGTGGTATTGCGATCCAAATTTGACCGCTGGCTGGCGGGAAAAGTTGAGGAGGCAATTGCAGAAAGTGAGTATCCAATGGATTCTTTCATTGCCACCAACATCAAGGTGGATGAGGTGCTGATGGAGAATGACAAAGCGGTGGGAATCCGAACGGGAGAAGAGGAGTTTTTTGCTGATTCTGTGATTATTGCGGAGGGTGTCAATAACCTGTTAACCCGACAGGTAGGGCTACAGGATGATTACGTTCCAGCCGACCACGTGCTAACCGGCATCAAGGAGATTATCCGTTTCGATCAGAATGTGCTGGAAGATCGATTTCAACTCAATGGCAAAAGCGGCATGTCCAATGAATTTGTTGGCTACGCCACTGACGGTGTGGAAGGCGGCGGATTTCTCTATACCAATCGGGATAGCATTTCCATCGGCCTTGTGCTGGGAATCAAGGATCTTCGTGAAAAAGAGAAAAGTCCGCACGACATTCTCAGCCACTTCAAATCGCACCCTGTGGTAGCGGATACCATTCGCGGAGGCGAAGTGGTAGAATATTCGGCTCACGTTGTCTCGTCCGGTGATATGCGCATTATGCCGAAAGAGCTTTATAAGGATGGACTGTTGATATGTGGCGAAGCAGCAAACCTACTGATGAATGCCGGCAAGGCGATCCAGGGTATGGATTATGCGATGCGCTCAGGAATACTTGCGGCGGAAACAATTGTAGAGGCCAAAGAACGCGGCGATTTTTCTTCCTCCACAATGAAAGAATATCGCACCGCGTTGGATGATAGCTATGTGATGAAGGATATGCGTGGATTCCAGGATGCGGTTCAGATGCTCCATCAACCCATGATGTACAAGGAGGTGCCAAACCTGATGTGTGGATTCGGTAAAAAATTTTTCACTATTGATAACCAGCCGACCAAGAAGGCACGGGAACTGATGAGTGAATCTGTGAAAGAGCACTCTTCATGGTGGAATTTGATTAAACTTGGAATTAAAGGAGGCAGATCGCTATGAAAAACCTGACACTAACTGAACGGCTCGGTTTGGTAAGCTATCGGAATCAAGCCAAGTCCAATATTAAGCCTCATATTCAGGTGGATATTTCAATATGTAATTCGGTATGTCCGCATAAATGCACGACCTATGTGTGCCCCGCCAACTGCTACAAAATTGATGATGAAGGACAGGTCTTTTTCCAGGTGGAAGATTGCATTGAATGTGGCACCTGCATGTATGCCTGCGACCAGGGAGCGGTGAGTTGGAATTATCCCGATCCCGAAGAAGGTCGCGGGGTAACCTGGAATTTTGGGTGACTTTGCTCTCCTTTGATCTTAATTAAAAAGCCATCCCGGTCTGGTAACCAGGATGGCTTAATTTTTAATTTGCGCTTCCTGCTAAGAAGAGCTACTTAGTTTCAACTCAATGGTTAACTCTTTTCCGGAAGCAGTTAGTTCAACCTGCTCAGAAACTTCCTGATAATCTTCAGGAGTTGCAGTTATTGTGTACATTCCCGGCACAAGTCCCATAAAACTGAATTTGCCTTCTTCATTTGTTTGGGCCGTATATTCAGTATCTTTGATCTTGAGTTCTACTCCAGAAACTGGCTGCTGGGTTTCCGTGTCAATTACCGTACCGGTAATAGGTGCTGTAAGTGTATCTTTCTCCACTTGCGCATAGGCAGTTACTGTAAACATCAGGCCCATAAAAAGAGCCAACAATGCATACGAACTTATTTTTCTACTAAACATAATAACACCTACTTTAAGTGTTTGTGATAGGACATTTCAGGTTATATCACATGCTTTTGCATGTGTATCCAACTTAAATTCCAGAAAATACTTTTTGTTTCCGAACCCTACACGCCACCTCTCAAGTCAAAACAGATTTCTTGGAGCTAAAACTAGTCTTAAGAGGATGAAACATCCCAAAGTTCAAAACCGTTTTCTATATTGAATAGCATAAAAGTCAGCTAACGGTCACCAAAAGAGAAAGATCATGAGTACAGACCTAATTAACAGTTCTCCATCTCTGTGTTTTGAACTTTCTGAAGATCAACAGCTCATCAGGGAGAGTGTTCGTGATTTTGTAAAACGTCATGTAGTGCCGGGTGTCAAAGAGCGGGATGCCTCCAAGGCGTTTCCACATGATATCATTCAGCTTTTGGCCGATCAGGGATTAATGGGCATGATATATCCTGAAGCGTACGGTGGTGGAGGGGTCGGCGCCATAAGCTATTGCCTGGCAATTGAGGAGATCGCCCGATGGGATGCCTCCCTGGCGCTTACGGTTGCATCTCATACTTCCCTTGCGTCCGGACACATTGAGCTGGCAGGTACACATGAGCAGAAAGAGAAATACCTCACTCCCTTGTCCCGGGGAGAAAAGCTGGGCGCCTGGTGTCTGACTGAGCCGGGCTCGGGCAGCGATTCTTCAGGATTAAAAACAACTGCTGAGAAAAGGGGTGACAAATGGATTTTGAACGGTACAAAGATGTTCATCACCCAGGGTTCTGTTGGCGGCATCTATGTGGTGTTGGCAAAAACGGAACAAAACAAAGGAACAAAAGGGATCAGCGCTTTTATCGTGGAGCGTGAGTGGGATGGTATTACGCCCGGAAGCAAAATGGAAAAGCTGGGAATGAACTCTTCTGATACAACTGAAGTCCATTTTGAAAATGTGGAGATACCTGAAGAAAATTTACTTGGAGAGCTAAACGAAGGCTTTGTCGACACGATGAAGGTGCTGGATGGCGGCCGTATCGGGATCGGGGCACTTTCCGTGGGCATTGCACGAGGCGCATTTGAGGAATCGATGAAATATTCCCGAGAGCGGTCCCAGTTTGATACCCCTATCGGCGACTTCCAGGCTATTGAGCAAAAGCTGGCAGATATGGCTACCGAAATCGATGCCGCCCGCTTTCTCGTTCACCGCGCCGCATGGCTGAAGGAGCAGGAAAAATCTTACACCAAGGAAGCCTCAATGGCCAAACTATTTGCCTCGGAACTGGCCGTGCGCGCCGCTGACGATGCCGTCCAGATTCACGGCGGTTACGGGTACATTAAAGAATATCACGTAGAACGGTTCCTTCGCGACGCCAAACTGATGACGATCGGTGAAGGCACTTCTGAGATTCAGCGAAAGATTATAGGCAGAGAGCTTAAAAAGGAATTTTGAAAGCAGCTGTCAGTTCTCAGCTTTTAGCTACCTACATTAACGCAAGAATGAGCTGAAAACTGACAGCTGATAGCTTTTCTTGCACTTTGGTTTAAAATTACTATTACCTTCGATAAAAAAATCAAATTCATATCATACTCACCATGCCACAAAACAGCTTCAACCCCGACGACGCCCTCCAATTCGAGTCTGAACTGAATGAAGATGATCGCATGATCATGGAAACGGCCCGGGAGTATGCCCAGAGCAAGTTGGAACCACGGGCATTAAAGGGGAACCAGGAAGAATACTTCGATATAGATATTGCTAAAGAGATGGGCGAGCTGGGATTGTTGGGGGCTTATATCGAGCCCAAATACGGCGGATCCGGAGCTAGTCAAACAGCATATGGATTGATCGCCCGGGAAGTGGAGCGAGTGGATTCCGGCTATCGCTCTTTCATGTCGGTGCAGTCGTCGCTGGTAATGTACCCCATTTCCAAATTTGGGACCGAGGAGCAGAAAGAGCGGTTTCTACCCAAGCTGGCCACCGGAGAACTGATCGGCTGCTTTGGACTTACAGAGCCCGACCACGGGTCCGACCCGGGTTCAATGACTACCACAGCCCTGAAAACAGATGGCGGCTGGATTTTGAACGGCGCCAAAATGTGGATCACCAACTCCCCCATTGCCGATGTGGCGGTAGTCTGGGCAAAGGCAAAAGAAAATAAAAATGAAGAAGGTGTAATCCGCGGTTTTTTGGTGGAAAAGGGGATGGAAGGGTTTAGTGCTCCCGCCACGAAATACAAGATGTCACTCCGTGCCTCCGAGACCGGCGAACTCATTTTTGAGGATGTCTTTGTTCCTGATGAAAATGCTTTTCCAGATATCAGGGGACTAAAAGGACCTTTCACCTGCCTGAACAGTGCCCGGTATGGGATCGTATGGGGATCGCTTGGGGCAGCCGAATTTTGCTATCAAAAGGCACGTCAATACGTTATGGAACGCAGCCAGTTCGGTTATCCCATCGGTGCAAACCAGATTCCCCAGACCAAGCTGGCCGATATGCTCACTGACATCACGCAAATGCAGATGCTGGCCTGGCGGCTGGGTAAACTTAAGGATGAGGGGCGGGATCACCATGTGATGACCTCCCTGGCCAAACGAAATAATTGCCAAAAAGCCTTAAATATCGCCCGCACCGCGCGTGATATGCACGGAGCGAACGGTATTACGGGGGAATACCGGGTTATCCACCATATGATGAACCTGGAATCTGTCAACACCTACGAAGGGACCTACGATATTCACGGTCTCATTTTGGGGCGGGAACTCACTGGTATCCAGGCATTTATGCCCCGAGGAAATGATCTGCCGGATGGAAGCGAATAGGCAAGCATACGCGGAGGCTAATTAAAAAGATATTGCTACGACCATAATTTAGCTTGCAGACAAGAGTGTTGTTAAAATCCCAAAAAACGGATATATATAGAATATAAAATGAATAGCTAATAGTGATCGGGGAAAGTGAAAATATCATTTCCCCACCGAATATCATCAAATTACAACAAATACGGAGGGGAAGGGAATGATTACTCATCAGATTCGAAAATCGACAGTACTGTGCTTAACAATTCTCATAGCTAGTTTTCCGCAGCTTTTTGCTGAAGTCCCACCCGCGTTATTAGATACCTACGTTTCCGGGACCGTCGTCAGTGCCGAAGATAATCAGCCACTGCCGGGTGTGAATGTCACGGTGCAGGGTAAGATTATCGGTACATCTACTGACTCGGAGGGGAATTTTGAGCTAAACATCAGCCAGGATCCGCCCTTAACATTGGTATTCTCTATTGTGGGATTCCGCACGCAAGAGGTTGAAATAACCACGAATGAGCGCACCGATCTTCGCATCACTATGGAGGAACAGACCATCATGGGTAGCGATGTGGTTGTATCGGCCTCTCGCGTTGAAGAAAGCATCCTGGAGGCACCGGTGACTATCGAAAAAATGGATGTGATCAATATTCGGAATACGCCCTCCGATGATTACTACAAATCTCTATCCCACCTGAAAGGGGTTGACATGACCTCCAACAGCATCAATTTCCAGGTTATCAACTCCCGGGGATTCAACTCCACCGGGAATACACGCATGGTCCAGCTAATCGACGGGATGGATACCCAGGCCCCTGCCCTTAACTTCCCGATCGGAAACTTAAACGGCCCCAATGAGCTGGATGTGGAAAGCATTGAATACCTGCCGGGTGCGGCTTCTGCTCTTTACGGGCCCAATGCCTTCAACGGTATTCTGCTCATCAACAGCAAAGATCCCTTTCAGTACCAGGGACTGAGCGTGATGCTTAAATCCGGTGTAAATCATATCAACGGCAACGAAAGTTTAGGGGAACCGGGCAATCCACAATCAACAACTAGTACTGCTATTCGATATGCAAGAGCAATTAACAACAAATTTGCTTTTAAATTGAACTTCGCGTATTCGCAAGCTGAAGATTGGTATGGCATAAATTTTACTGACAAAAATGAGGCTTTCAAAGGAAGTAATCTTCCTGCTGAGGCAAGGAATCCTGCTTACGATGGGATTCACAGCTATGGTGATGATGGTTCTTTCAATATTGCGCTACTTGGGTTAAGTTCAAATTTTATTGAAAGAATGAGTCAGCAATTTGGACTTTCACCACAAAATGCTCAACAGTATGCCGCCTCGATCCCCTCTCAGCCAGTAAACCGAACAGGATATGATGAGCGCCATCTTGTGGATTATGGGGCAGAAAATCTGAAATTTAATTCTTCACTTCACTACAGATTATCAGATCAGCTTGAAGCCAGCTATACCTTAAACTACGGATACGGAACCTCTGTTTACACCGGCGCTCAGAGATACAGCCTAAAGAACTTCAATATTTCCCAACACAAGCTACAGCTTGAGGGGAGTAACTTCCTTCTGAAAGGTTACGGGACATTTGAAGATTCTGGAGATTCTTATATCGCAGACTTTGTGGGCTATTATATTAATGGAGTTTCTTCTGATCCCATGGGGTCAGATCCCAGTCGCGGTAATCAGGCCTGGTATGGAACCTACGGGGGGACCATTGTTGGGGCATTGGTTAATCAAGTGCAGCAGGCTACGGGCTCCACTGATTATAACCAAACTGTGGTTAACGGTGTACTTAACAATCCTGCTGCACTGGCTGCTATCTATAATCAAGCCAGGATGAATGCGGACGGTAATCGATATGAGCCGGGCTCGACGGAATTTGAAAATGCCAAGGACGCTGCGCTGCAAAACACCATTCCAGATGGCGCGCTGTTTGATGATGAATCGCGTTTCTATCACCTGGAAGGGCAATACAACTTTAGCAATCATATCGATTTCGCCAATGTAATTTTGGGTGCCAACTTCCGCCAGTTCCAGCTGCGCTCAAACGGGACGATTTTTGACGATGCCGGCGGGCGTAACATCAACGAATGGGGCACCTACCTGCAGGCATCCAAAGCCTTTTTGGAAGATCAGGTCCAACTTACTGGTTCTGTTCGGTATGACAAAAACGAGAACTTTGACGGGCAATTTAGTCCACGGCTTTCCGGGGTATTCTCGATTGCGGATAATCAAAATATCCGCGCCTCATTCCAGACCGGTTTCCGAAATCCAAGCACCCAGGGGCAATATATCGACCTCAACGTGGTAACCGCGCGGCTGCTGGGTGGGCTTCAGCAATTTGCAAACAAATACAGCGTCACCACCAACTCCTATACTTTTGAGTCGGTCCAGGAGCTGACAAATACTGTGTTAGAAGATCCCACGACCTTGTCCGACCCTGCCAAGCAAACGGCGGCAATTAATAACCTTGATCCCTACAGCACACACGATGAGGTGAAACCGGAGCAAATCCAGGCTTATGAGATTGGTTACAAGGGCCTGATCGGCGACAAACTCCTCATTGATGCTGCTTATTACTATAATATTTATGACGATTTTATCACCCAGATCAGGGTACGTCGTGCTGCGGGTTCCTTTGTTCAAAATCCCTCTACACCAGCCGAATTTGCTCAGAACGGGCAGGTAGCCGCCTCCCTGCTTTCCGGTGATTTTAACAACACCTTCCAGATCTACACCAATGTTGACAATTCGGTAGAAGCGCATGGAGCGGTGTTCGGGGCAAATTACAGTCTCCCCGCGGGATATCAAATCGGCGTAAACTACAACTGGAACAAGCTGATTTCGGACCTGGAGACGTTCCAGAATGACTTCAACACCCCGGAGCACAAAATTAACGTGACCTTTGGCAACCGAAACCTGACCGAGCGACTCGGTTTCAACATTGCATATCGCTGGCAGGATGCTTTCCGGTGGGAGTCCTCCTTTGCGTTCCAGGATGTAGAGGCAATAACAACGGTGGATGCTCAAATCAACTACCAGATTCCAGAGTATAATGCCACGTTAAAAGTGGGTGGCTCCGACCTGTTTAACAAGCAGTATGTCATGAGCGGTGGTGGACCTCAACTCGGGGCTATTTATTACATCTCTCTGACGTTTGATCAGCTTTTCCGCTAGCCCGTATTTCTCACCAAGAAATTTGTTTCTCGGCAAGGCGAAGGTAAAATGGCAGAGGAAACGTACCTTGGTACGTTGAGCATGTGATTTTAGCTTCAACGCAGCCGAGGGATAAATTTCGCAGCAATGTACAGAGTGCTAATTTCGCACTGGGATAACTTTCTTAGTTAACCTCATGATTAACAGCATCTTACAGTAACGAACTATAAATACCTGTGAGAAATTCGGGCTAGGCTGTCAAGATTTTTCAACAGAAAAGCCGCCCAATCATATTTCTTGGGCGGCTTTAATTCTTACGAGAACCGTTAAACCAGAACGGAATATATTATTGCCATTTTAAAAAGAGGGTTTGTGATCCTCCGCTTTCTCCACCCGCTCCTGCTTTTTTTGCTTGTTTATAGTCTTTAGCCGACCGTTGTGATCTTTACGGGATTCGTGAAGCTGAGAATCTTTTATCCACGCCCGACCGCCGTCATGCTGGAAACGTTTTGAATTTTTGAACATGAACGCCTGCTTATGGAGGTCTGGTAGTTCTTTACTCATCGCTTTCCCTTTTTCAGTTATAAGGTTTCATTCTAAATGAAGAGTTAAAATACTATTTTGATTCCTCGCTCTCCAAAATTTCTTTGTTGTTAGGTAGCCATCTATTTACCCGGACAGACTCCTAGCCAAGTACAACTATTTTTGGGTGTCCTTTCTATACAAAAAAAGACTATAGAAGAAGGATATATGGCATTTCCAAACTAATTCTCTATAGAAGTGCCTAACCGGTGAGTTCATTGGTTCGTTCTTCCTCATTGGAACATCCGCCAACTCTGACAACCAACCTGCCAAGATTTCTTTCTTAACGGTCTCCGGTCCCCACGCATACCCATCGCTCCACAGGTATAGTGCGGAATGTTAAATTCTTTTTTACGCTTTTTATCAGCCCCTCATCAACAGAATGTTCCGATTTTTCACCTGTTGCTAGAAAAACCTGCATTAAAGTAAAGCAGATCCAATGATAATGAATATGCTTGTCATCCCCCTGCCACCACCCCTTCGCTTAAAACTACGGAGTGTATGTTTCGGGTTCCGCCAAGTGCTTTCTCATTCGGTATAGCCATAAGGGGGACTCCTTAAACATTCAGTCTGCGATTTATGACCCGACTGGGAAAGCGTAGCGGAGGCGTCAAGAAAGAAATCTTGCTCTGATATTTATTGTGAGCTTATCCTTTCCGCCCTTCGAAATTTTTGTTGGGAAAAGTGTCCGGAACCGGAGCGTGAAGAAACCATTTCTGTCTGAGATCCGCGTTGCCCAGCGGATTGAGTTAAATGGTTTTAGTGGAGGTGGAGGAAACGCAACAAAAATTTCATCAGGCGGGGAATTTTTTGGTTCGTTTTTTCTTCAATGAAAAAATGAACACCCATTTGTAATTCTACCTATATTTATATCATATATATAATAGTATAACGCGTTTAGGGGTTAGATTTTTAACAATTTTAAAATAAGAAAGGCCATGCAAACGCTTGATAATCAATATCTTAGGAGTGTTAATCTTCATAAAAACACCCTGCGTATGCATGACCTCAAAGCCAATTTCGACAAAATTCTACCCATCGTCAATGAA